>JACCZN010000110.1 GCA_013695915.1 Rubrobacter sp. | reverse complement strand
GGCAGCAGAATCGGGATAGATCGTCCATGTTAGCGCCTCCCTGCTCATGTGCTCTACAACAGTTCGATAGATAAACAGGAGGTTACACTGATGATCTGTGGGTTGCAATACCTTCAGGACACCAGGGGGGGTTCCCGAAGCGGTGTAAATGCTGTAGGGCGCTTCATTTGCAGCGGCTGGCAGGGACTCCTCGACGGCTGCTAGGGTAGCGGGGGCAACGGTTTCATAAGAACCCTGGTTTTGGGTAGCGATTGTCTGAGCTGCCGTTGCGGCGTTGCGCGCCGTTGTCTGAGCGTCGGCGTTGAAACCGGAAGTTCTTTGGCTTAAGAACGTCGGGATGGCGATGGCCGCCAGTATCCCGATGATGATCACGACGACGAGAAGCTCGATCAGGGTGAAGCCCTTCTCGTCTTCCTTCATCTTCTTGCTTGCGTTCTTCGCCCTTCGGGCGAACCAGTCCATTATCATGCTGCTGCCTCCTCGTATTCGGTTTTGGCTTTCGCCGGTACACTTACGTTAAGCCCCCATCAGAGGGTTCCAGTCACCTCCGGGAGAGATTTTTCAGAAATCCCGGTAGATCCCGCGTGGGCCGCTGTAAGATCGCGGGTGCGGCGATGGCCGAAGCTGCGCGGAGCCGGGGCAGAAGACGCCGGAAGGCCTGGCAGGGCTCCCGGTTCGCGCCGTCCTCCGGTGGTACGGACCTCCCCGCCGCTCGACTGCAAGGTATAATGAGCAACTGTAAGGAATAACGAGTAAGGAAAGGCTATGGAGCGGAGAGCCAGGGTCACCAGCAAGGGCCAGCTCACCATCCCTAAAGAGGTACGTCGGGCACTCGGGGTGCGTGAGGGCGACAGCCTCGTCTTCGAGGTGGAGGATGGCGACGGCGCACGGGTGAGGGTCGTCAGGAAGGCTGTGAGCTTCGCGGACTATGAGGGGGCCTGGCGGGAGGGCGAAGGCATGAGCGCCGGAGAGGCCGACGCCTACGTCCGCTGGCTGCGCGGTCACGAGGATTAGAGATGAGGGCTGCTGTAGACACCAACATCTTCGTTCGTTTCCTCTCCGGTAGCCCGGAGGTAGCAACCGCCGCCCGCGCCGCGCTGGAGCGAGCGGCGGCGGACGCCGCGCTCTCGGTCTCCCCGGCGGTCTACGCCGAGCTCGTGGCCGGTGGCCGATCACCGGAGGCCGTTGACGGGTTCCTCTCCGGTAAAGACATCGAGGTAGACTGGGAGATCAGGCCGGAGGTCTGGCGGACGGCGGGCTCCCGTTACGGCTCCTACGCTCACGACCGCAGGCGCCAGGCGGGAGACTCGGGCCCCAGGAGGATACTCGCCGACTTCCTCGTCGGTGCCCACGCCTTACACCTCGGGGGAGCGACGCTGCTCAGCACGGACACGAGGATCTTCCCCAGCTACTTCCCGGAGCTCCGGATCATCGCACCGGAGGAGTAACCCTCGCGAAGGCGCTCTCCTCGCCGGTCGCCCGCTCGGGGTTTCCGGTCAGCGCCGGGCAGGTATAAATACCCGTGGACCACGGCAGGGGGGTCCTGCGACCAACAGAGCGGAGAGGTGTACGCATGGCGACCAGCACGAACGCACCGGAGTTGCATCCGGTTACCCTGGAGATGGCCCGCGGCAAGAACTACGCGGCCATAACCACGATGATGCCCGGCGGCCTGCCCCAGACCCATCAGGTGTGGGTGGGCACCGACGGCGAGCACCTGCTCGTCAACACCGAGGTCCACCGCCAGAAGTTCCTGAACATCCAGCGGGACCCGAGGGTCACGCTGAACATCCGGGACGAGGACGACCCCTACGCCTACGCCGAGGTGCGCGGCGAGGTCGTGGATACCGTCAGGGGCGCGGAGGCCCGCGACCACATAGACGAGCTGTGCCGGAAGTACCACGGCAACCCGTACCCGCCCGATGACATAAAGACCGAGCGCGTCATCCTGCGCATAGCCCCCCGGCGGCAGACCATCCTGGGCTCCGACGAAGTAGAGTAGGACGCCACCGGCGAACGTCAGCCGCCGGGTTCCCGCCAGCGCAGGCCCGTCCGGCGCGCGAGCTTGCGGAAGTCCTTCCTGTCGAAGGAGGCCACGGCTTCACCCCGGGCGCAGGCCGTTTCGGAGATCAGGGCGTCCGCCAGGTCCACGTTCTCCGTTGCCATCGTCTCCAGCGCGCGCAGGGTGACGCGCTTGTTCTCCACCGCGAGGGCCGGACCCTCCAGGAGCGCAGCCAGCGAGGACGCTATCCGCTCCCTGGGGTGCCCGTAGAAGGACTCGAGGACCCAAACCGTCTCGGCCACGACCACCGGATGGACCCGCACGGAGACCTCGCCGCGCCCGGCGGACTCAAGGAAGTCCTGAGCGCGCCCGGCGAGCTCCGGCGGCTCGCCCGTCAGGAAGCGGAGCAGGACGTTGGCGTCCACCCAGAAGGTCCCGTCCTCGCCCGGCGTCTCCCCGGAAGGCCCCCCGGTATCCTCCTCGCTCAAGAGGCGCCCGCGGTGTGGCGGTGGGCCACGTGCTCCCTGGCGGCTCGCCGCTCGGCCTCCCCGTCGGGGTACTCCCCGGTCACGGGCAGGCTGCCCCTGAGCGCCGAGAGCGGCCTCCGCCGCTCGGCCCGGAGCCTCACCGCCTCGCCCTCGAACTCGAAGACCACCTTGTCCCCGCTTTCGAGCCCCAGCCTCTCCCGCACCTCCTTCGGCAAAGTTAGCTGTCCCTTACTCGTAATGGTAGACCTTGGCATTTTGAACCTCCTTACTTTTATGGAGTATATTACCACGGGTCCGGTGTCGCGCGAGGGTGCGCACGAACTGGGTGCTCGATCCCGCCAGCGACGAGCCGCACCTCTCTCCGACGTTCCCGAAGCCTACTAGCGGGCAGCGGCAGAGCGGCTATGGGGCGAGCCCGAAATTTCCAGCCCGTTTGCGCCGGTAGTGCCACATCGAACCATGGTCAGGCTGCACTCCGAGAGCCGTACGAGAGGGGCACAACATAATCGTTTACTAAACAAAAATGTTACGTTACTCTATGGTTAGTGAAGGTCCGGGAGGTCACGGCGAGGATCGAGGCGGACGGATGGTACGTGGCCCGCACCCGCGGCAGTCATCGCCAGTACAAGCACCCGGAGAAGCCAGGGCTGGTGACGGTGGCGGGCAAGCCTTCGGACGATCTATCTGCCGGTACGCTAAACAGCATCTTCAAGCAGGCCGGGCTGAAGTAGAGAGAGGTAGCCAGGAGGAAAGATGCACCGATTCTTAATCGTCTTCGAGAAGGCAGATCAGAACTGGGCGGCCTACTCGCCCGACCTTCCAGGCTGCGTTGCTACCGGTGGCACCCGCGAGGAGACCGAGGACAACATGCGCGAGGCCGTCAGGTTCCACGTCGAGGGGCTGCGTGAAGAGGGGATGGAGGTGCCCGAGGGTCACTCCTTCGCCGAGGTCTTCGCGGTCTCCTGACAGGCATACCGGCGGCACGAGCACTCGTAGGTTCCCCGATTGATCCTGACCGAACCCCAGCGCCGCAAGTCGGCCGCTACGAACAGGGGGTCTGGCGGAGAGCGAGTACCATTTCCTTCGACCCACACGACCTGGCGAGGAGCAGTCTCCTCTACCGTCCCGGTTTTAGACGAGGATCATCCAGGCGGCTATCAGGATCAACTCTACTCCGAGGACCAAGGCGAACGGGGTGAGGAGGGAGGACCGCTTCCGGGAGTGGACGCTGGTGGCTATCAGCGCGCCGAAGAGGAGGCCGCCTATCAGGCCGCCGATGTGGGCGGTGTTGGAGACCTGGGGTATCGAGGCCCCGATAAACAGGTTGATGGCCGTGATGATCAGGAGCTGCCGGATCACGGGGTTCTGCCAGGAGAAGGTGCCCCGCCGCAGCGAGAACCCGAGGATGCCGCCGAGCAGGCCGAAGATGGCCCCGGAGGCCCCGACCACCGGGGTGGTGAAGGTGCCGAAGTACAGGTAGGCGATGCCGCCGGAGAGCCCGCTCACGATATATAGAAAGAAGAACCGCTCCCGGCCGAAGGCCTGCTCGGCGAACGAGCCCAGGAAGTAGAGCGCGAGCATGTTGACGGCGATGTGTATCAGGCTCGCGTGCAGGAACATGCTCGTGACGAGCCGCCACAGCTCACCACCGGCCACGCTCTCCGGTATCAGGCCGCCGTTCAGGATCAGGGCCTCCGGCTGCACGGCTATCGCACCGCCGCCAGCGGTCAGCACGGCGCCGACGAAGACCACGACGCAGGCGGAGATGAGGCTGAAGGTTACGGGGAGGCGCTGAAAGCTCTCCAAGCCGGGCCTAGCGCCCGGACGCTATCTCGCGGGCGGCGTCGCCGACCTGTACCTTGGAGGTGTCTTCGAGTTGCCCGCCGAGCATGGACTCCAGGTCGTCGGGCTCGTCGTCTCCCTGTCCCGTGGTGCCGAGGCCCTGGACCTGCACGTTGTCGCCGAACATCTGGCCGAAGATGCGCTGCAGGTTCTCCTGCATGTCGCCCATCTCGAAGGCGCCCATCGGGTTGCCCGACTGGTGCAGGCGGGCCACGGAGAGCTTCTCCTTGACCTCCGTTACCTCGGCCTTTGCCTTTACGTCCTCCACGGTGCCGAGGGTCTCCCCGGTGTCCGGGTCCCAGACCTCCTCGCCTTCGGGGGAGAAGACCTCGAAGACCATCCCATGCCGGACCCCGTGTCCCCGGCCCCGGTTAATAACGATCTCGCCCTGCCCCAGTATCTTCGCTACCTTGCCTTCTACAGCCATGGAAAGAGACTCCCTCTGTATCTTGCTCGTCTCGTGTGGAGAGAACTGCCGGGATTATATCCTTTAGAATCTGCTCATGAATTCTACCGGCGGCCCGGCGAACGGGCGAACGAACCCCATCGGACGGCACCTCCAGACCTCGGGCGGCCTCCGGAAGACGCTCCGCACGGCGGGGGAGCTCGGGTGCGAGGCGATACAGGTCTTTGTCTCGAACCCTCAGGGGTGGGCGGTACCCGCACCCCGGGAGGACGGCCCGGAGTTCGCCGCCGGTGCGCGAGAGGCCGGTATCTCGCCGGTCGTGGTCCACTCCAAGTACCTCATAAACCTGGCCTCCGGCAAGGAGGAAGGCCGGGAGAAGAGCGTGCGGGCGCTGGCCGAGGAGCTCGCCGCAGCGGGGGCGCTCGGCGCGGAGCTGGTGGTGGTCCACTCGGGGAGCCACGGCGGCGACGGGGCCATGGAGGGTATGGAGCGGCTGGTGGCGGGCCTCCGGCAGGCCCGCGAGCTCTCGTCGGAGGTCTCCGGCGAGACGGATGGCGCGGTCCCGGCGGAGCCGGTGCTGGAGAACCCCGTCGGTGCGGGGAGCCAGCTCTGCTCCCTGTTCGGGGAGCTCGGAGAGGCTGCGGAGAGGGCGGGTGTGCGGGTGTGTGTGGACACGGCCCACGCCTTCGTGGCGGGCTACGACCTCTCCACACCGGAGGGGGCGGCGGGCGTGGCGGAGGAGCTGCGAGCGGCGCTCGGGGAGCGGGTCGCGATGTTCCACCTCAACGACGCAAAGAACGAGCTCGGCAGCCACCGGGACGGGCACCGCAAGCTCGGGGAGGGGCAGGTGCCGGTGGCCTCGTGGACGGAGCTACTCCGGGCGTTCCCGGGGGTACCGGCGGTCATGGAGACCCCGTACGACACCCCGGAGACGGACCGGGAAGAGGTCGAGCTACTCAAGGAGCTCGCCGCCGGGTTGCCAAAGGAGCGCGGGAGCGTATAGAATCCCCCCATGGAAGCCATAGACATACGCTCCCCGGAACAGAAGCGGGACCTCCTCTCCGCCATCGGCGAGACGCTGAGGTCCATGAGACGCGAGCGCCGCCTGACGCTCCGGCAGGTCGCCGAGGGCTCACACGTCTCCGTCTCCTACCTCGCGGAGATAGAGCGGGGCGAGAAGGACCCCTCCTCGCGGGTGCTGGAGAGCGTCGCCGCCGGCCTCGACGTAGAGGTGAGCGAGCTTCTAATACAGATCTCGGCTGCCCTGGAGCCGGTCGAGACCGTACCCGTGGCGGAGTCCATAGCCGCCTGATCCCCGGCCGGGAG
>JACCZN010000106.1 GCA_013695915.1 Rubrobacter sp. | reverse complement strand
AGAAAACCATGAAAAAGATTACCGCGGGGATCAGGAAGGCCTTCTTCTTCCTCATCAGTTCCTGGAAACCGCTGGTGCGAGCCACGCGGGCCCAACCCTCCGCTCTTTCCATAACCTCTCCTCTCCTTGACGGAGGAGGTACCCGAGGTACTTCCTCTTCTGCCTTTCCGGCCGGTACTATAGTCGAGCCTCTCTGGGGGGTCAAGAACACACTGACGCAGGTATATAGCAACTAAAATTGCTGGAAACTAGAGGGTCTCATCCGCACGTTGGGAGGGCCGGGAGTAGCCGCGGGAGGAGGGTCGGCGGGGAGGATGCCCGCCCGGAAGCCGTAGGTGCGGGCATGAAAAAGGGGCTGCCCCGGAGGACAGCCCCTCGAAAGAGCCGGGTCTCTATGCCAGAGCTTCTACCTTGACCGCGCAGGCCTTGAGCTCGGCCGTCCCGGAGCGGGGGTCTACGGCGTTGATCGTCAACTGGTTGACCGGCGCCGTCTCGGGGAAGTGGAAGGTAAGGAAGACGAGACCGTGGCTGACCTTGTCGGTGACCCGGGCCTTGACCGAGACCTCGCCGCGCCGGGAGCTTACCCGTACGGGGTCCCCGTCTTCGATGCCCAGGCTCCCCGCGTCCTCCGCGGAGATCTCGAGGAGCTCTTCGTCGTCTTTCACCTTCTTGTAGTTCTGGGTCATCGTGCCGGTGTTGTAGAAGGCCAGGCGGCGGCCGGTGGTTAGCTGGTAGGGGTACTCCTCGTCCGGCATCTCGACCGGCCCCTCGTGGTCCACCGGGTGGAAGGGTGCCCGCTTCTCGACCTCGGCGGCCCAGAGCTGGGCGTGCATGAACCTGGTGCCCACCTGGCCCTTCTCCAGTATGGCGGTGGGCATCGTGCCGCCCTCGCTGTCCTGGGCGTCGGCGGCGAGCTGCTCCTTGGGGGTGTTGTCATCCATCTCCTCGATGCTGCCGTCGAGGCAGGGCCACTGGATGCCGCCGTAAGTGTCGAGGTGCTGGTAGGAGATGCCGGCGAAGTTAGGGGCGAGCAGGCGCAGCTCGTTCCAGATGTCCTCCGCCTTCTCGTAGCTCCATCCGGCGCCCATGCGGTTCGCCACGTCCTGGAGGATCATGTCGTCCGAACGCGCCTCACCGGGAGGGTCTATCACGGTGCGGACCCGCTGGACGCGCCGCTCGCCGTTGGTGAAGGTGCCCTCGGACTCGGCCCAGCTCGCGGCGGCCGGGAGCACCACGTCCGCCATCCGGCCGGTCTTGGTGAGGAAGAGGTCCTGTACCACGAGGAAGTCGAGCTCGCCGAAGAGCTTCGACGAGTGGTTCTCGTCGGCGTCGGACTGGCAGGGGTTCTCCCCTATCACGTACATGGCGCGGACTTCCTTCGCCTCCATGGCGTCCAGGAGCTCGGCCTGGTTCTTGCCCGCCTTCTCCGGCAGGGGAGTGCCCCACACGCTCTCGAAGAGCTCCCGGGCCTTGGGGTCGTCCCAGGTCCATCCGCCAACCAGACGGTTGGGGAGAGCCCCCATGTCGCCGCCGCCCTGGCCGTTGTTCTGGCCGCGCAGGGGGTTCAGGCCCGAGCCGTACTTGCCGACGTGACCGGTGAGGAGGCCGAGGTTGATCAGGGCGAAGACCGCGTCCAGGCCGTTGTGGTGCTCGGTGATGCCGAGCGTCCAGTTCAGGGTTGCCTTCTCCGCCGTGGCGTACATCCGGGCGACCTCGCGGATGTCGTCGGCCGGTACGCCGGTGACCTCCTCGGCGTACTCCGGGGTGTAGCCCGCTACCTTCTCCCGGAACTCCTCGAAGTGCTCCGTCGCCCGCTCGACGAACTCCCTGTCGTAGAGCTCCTCCTCGATTATTACGTTCGCCAGGGCGTTGGCGAGCGCGATGTCGGTGCCCACGCGGACCGGGAGCCACTTGTCGGCTTTCTTGGTCTGATCTATCTTCCTCGGGTCCACCACGACCATCTTCGCGCCGTTCTTGACGCCCCGGCGCATGTGGTTGTAGATGATGGGGTGAGATTCCATGGTGTTGGAACCCCAGCAGATTATTACGTCGGTGTCCTCGAACTCATCGTAGGAGGTAGTCGCCGCTCCCGTACCAAACACTGCCACCAGACCGGTGACGCTGGCGGCGTGTCAGGCGCGGTTACAACTGTCTATGTTGCTGGTGCCTATGACCGAGCGCGTGAACTTCGAGGCCAGGTAGTTCAACTCGTTGGTCGAGCGCGAAGAGCTGAACAGGCCGAAGGCGTCGGAGCCATGCTCGGACTTTATCTCGCCCAAACGGCTGGCCACCAGGTCCAGCGCCTCGTCCCAGGAGGCGGGCACGAGCTCCCCGTTCTTGCGGATCAGGGGTTCCGTCAGACGCTTGTCGCTGTAGACGTAACGCCACCCCTCGCGGCCCTTTATGCAGGCCTCGCCCTTGCTCGTCGGGTTCCCTTCCTGCCCCTTGACCTTGCTTATGACCCCGTCTTCCACCTGCACGGTGAGGCCGCAGCCCACGCCGCAGAAGCTGCAGACCGTATCCACTTCCCGCGTTCCGTTGGCCGTCGCCTCGGCGTTGCTCATCTCCGTAGTGGTCATTTGATCACCCCTTCTTACTCGGATAAAGACCTTAACCGCTTATTGTAACCTTAGCACCACGACAGTGACCAGTAAATTCGTTCTCGGTGGGAGACCTATCGATTTTCTGCAGCGGGTCACGGTTTTTCCTATTCGAAAGCCTCTTCTATCGGCGAAAGGCCATTGACATAGTGGCGAGAGGTGCCTAGCATGCTTTCAGCTTTGCAAGGGGTGAACAGTGGAGGTGTAATAATGAGCGGGTTTTTCTCTAAGGACAGGATCACCGCCGGGCACGAGTACAACCGGTGGCTCGTACCACCGGCGGCCCTGGCGATCCACCTGTGCATAGGTCAGGCGTACGCGTTCAGCGTCTTCAACGATCCTCTTACCCGGATAGTAGGAGTCTCGGAGTCGGCTTCTGCGGACTGGAGCCTGAGTACTGTAGGCTGGATCTTCAGCATCGCGATCGTGTTCCTCGGGCTCTCGGCGGCCGTTTTCGGCGCATGGGTCGAGAGGGTCGGGCCTCGGATGACCATGTTTACCTCCGCCTGCTGTTTCGGCGGCGGTTTCCTCGTTAGCGCCCTCGGAGTCTGGACGCACCAGCTCTGGCTGGTCTACCTCGGGTACGGCGTGCTCGGAGGTATAGGCCTCGGGCTCGGGTACATATCTCCGGTGGGAACCCTGATCCGGTGGTTCCCCGACCGCCGCGGCATGGCGACGGGCATGGCGATCATGGGCTTCGGCGGTGGCGCGCTGATAGGCGCGCCCCTCAGCGTAAACCTGATGGAGCTCTTCAGCACCGAGTCCTCGGTGGGAGTTGCCCCCACGTTCATTACCATGGGTCTCATCTACTTTGCCTCCATGTGCCTGGGTGCGTTCGTGGTCCGGGTACCGGCCGCCGACTGGAGGCCCTCCGGCTGGGCGCCACCAGCCCAGAGCAATCGCATGGTCAGCAGCAACAACGTGCACATCGACACGGCGCTAAAGACCCCGCAGTTCTGGCTCTTGTGGGTGATCCTGTGCTTCAACGTCACCGCGGGTATCGGGGTGCTGGGACAGGCCTCGGTCATGATCCAGGAGACGTTCTCGGGAGCACAGATCACGGCGGCGGCGGCGGGAGGATTCGTCGCGCTACTGAGCATCTTCAATATGGTGGGGCGCTTCTTCTGGGCCTCGACCTCCGACTACATCGGGCGTAGACCTACCTACTTCATCTTCTTCGGGCTCGGCGCGGCCCTGTATATCCTCATCCCCATCGTGGGTAGCGGGCTTGGCAGCCTGTTGCTATTCGTCGCGGCCTTCTCGATCATCCTGACCATGTACGGTGGCGGCTTCGCGACCATCCCGGCGTACCTCGCCGACCTGTTCGGCACCCGGTACGTTGGTGGCATCCACGGTAGGCTCCTTACCGCCTGGGCGGTCGCTGGCGTGTTGGGCCCCGTGCTGGTCAACTACATCCGGGAATTCCAGATAAATGCCGGGGTGGAGCCAGCCAACGCCTACAACGTCACAATGTTCATAATGGCGGGTCTCCTGATAATCGGCTTTATCTGCAACTTCCTGGTCAAGCCTGTGGATTCCAAGTACCACATGAAAGAGGAAGAGGAGTCCCAGGCAGCCGCCGGTAAGGCAGCCAAGGCCTAGAGAGGGAGGTGTTCGGATGACGGCAGAAGATCAGGCAGAGCAGAACCCGGGCGGTGAGGCCCAGTCCTCGACGAGTTGGGTGCTCGTGATAGCATTCTGGGCCTACGTGACGATACCTCTCGCGTGGGGCGTGTACGAGACCCTCGGGGGAGTCACGGCCCTGTTTACCGGGTAGCAGATACCCCGCGAGACCTGAAGAGGCCGGGTGCCGCGGAGCGCCCGGCCTCTTCTTCTGGGAAGAGCCTTCTCTCATCCCGGGCCACGTCCACCGCGAGGCTGCTGGGGACCGGGGTCTCGCACAAGATCTGCACCCCGGCGGTGGGGTGCTTCCTTGCTCTATGTAGCCTGGCGTCCGGCCTCGATGACCCGGCGCATCTCGGTGGCGGGGTCGCCCTTGTACACCGCCGAGCCCGCTACGAGCACCTGTGCTCCGGCCTCTACCGCCAGCGGGGCGGTCTCGGCGTTGATGCCGCCGTCCACCTCCACGGGCAGGTCGGTCATCTCCTTGAGACGCCGGATCTTCCCGCACGCCTCGGGGATGAATGATTGGCCTCCGAAGCCGGGGTTTACGCTCATTACCAGGATAAAGTCCAGGTACGGCAGCGCCCACTCGATAGACTCCGGCGGGGTGGTCGGGTTGAGCGCGACCCCCGCCTCAGCGCCGCCGTCCCGGATCATGGAGAGCGTCCGGTGGAGGTGACGCACTACCTCCGGCTGTACGGAGATGCTCTTCACCCCG
>JACCZN010000102.1 GCA_013695915.1 Rubrobacter sp. | reverse complement strand
CATAGCCTCCGTGGCACTGACGCCGTAGTGAGCGCCAACAACCCTGGCTGCATTCCGGACGCTTCCGAAACTCCGCTTGCTCAACATTATTTGTTCTACACGCTGGGGCACCGCGCGCATGTTCAGGCGGCGCCTGTGCTCCTGCAACAGATCATCGGCCTGGCGAGGACCTTGTTTACCAAGCCGCAAGAACTCCCGCTCTAGCTTTGTGAGGACGAACCGAGGGTACTGCTGCCCCAGGCGCCCTCTAACCAACTCCCTGAGCAAAGCCTCATCGCCCGTCGTCTCATACTCCTGCCGCAGCAACAGAAGCTCATAAGCCCCGTGGTTGAAGAGCCTCATCTCCCACTCGTCCAGCGTCTTGAAAGCCTGAGACATGCCATACCGGAAGTTAGAGAAACCTTCGGCCAGCTTCGAGGGCATCTCCAGCATCATGGACACGACCTCTAACAGCGTCACGGGAGCGGGCGCTTGCTCCCACGTATCCTTGCCCAGAGCAGAGGGTATCGGATGTAGCCCACTGCTCACGGGCGACAAGCGACTGCCTTCAATCCAAGAGCCGCCACCGAGCTGGACCGGCCCCACCACCTCCGTGAGCCGCCCCCCGATACTTCCTCCCACGGGGCTAAGCTCACCTGTGTAGTCAGACATTCGGGAGCCGAACCGGACCGGCTCCACCCGCTTCTCTGCAGCCTCCGGCATATGGGCGCTTACCACTACAAAGTCGTGGAACCAGTCCGCGAACGTGGGCCGCTTCTTCTCCGGCACCCTCAACTGTGGCGGTGTAGGTGGCTGTTGGTCCGGCCGGGGCTTGTGCGCGTCTGTCTCTGGCATCAGGCTCGCACCAATTCTAGCCGCTCAATACCGCGCTCTGTCAGCACGGCGCTACATCTAAGCCCGGTTTGTCCGTGAGTGTGTGTTGCACTTTGAGACTTGCACCAAAAGGCTGACCCGCGCCTCCCGGTGAGTCCGGGGGGCGCGGGTCGTGTTGCGTCCTGCGGGCCGGTTCAAAGAGGAGCTACGCGGGAGGCGCGGGCCTTTAGGCGCCCGCAGCCCGGCGCAGGGCGTCTGCGCGCGAGGTGTCCTCCCAGCTAAAGCCCGGCTCCCGGCGCCCGAAGTGACCGTAGGCCGCAGTGTTGGCGTAGATCGCCTGGAGCAGGTCCAGGTCGCGGATGATAGCGCCCGGCCGCAGGTCGAAGTGCTCCTGCACCAGGGAGTTGATCAGGTGCGGGTCTACGCGGTGGGTGCCGTAGGTGTCGATCATTATGCTGACCGGGTGGGCGACGCCGATGGCGTAGGCGAGCTGCACCGTGCAGCGCTCCGCGAGGTCGGCGGCGACGATGTTCTTCGCCACCCACCGGGCCGCGTAGGAGGCCGACCGGTCCACCTTGGTCGGGTCCTTGCCGGAGAAGGCGCCGCCGCCGTGCAGCGCGTACCCTCCGTAGGTGTCCACGATTATCTTCCGGCCCGTAAGGCCCGTGTCACCCTGCGGACCGCCGACCACGAACCGGCCCGTGGGGTTCACCAGGATCTCGGTGCTCGCCCTGTCGAACAGCTCGCCCCCGACCACGGGCTCGATGACGGTCTCGATCAGGTCGTCCCGGATGCGGTCCTCCATGCCCTCCTGGTGCTGGGCGGAGATAAGGACCTTCTCTATGCCCACGGGGCGGTTGCCCTCGTAGCGGACCGTGACCTGGCTCTTGCCGTCGGGCCTCAGGTACTCGAGCGTCCCGGTCTTGCGGACCTCGGTAAGCCTCCGCGTCAGGGAGTGCGCCAGGGTTATGGGGAGCGGCATAAGCTCCTCCGTCTCCTGGCAGGCGTAGCCGAACATCATGCCCTGGTCGCCGGCTCCGATCTCGTCGAGC
This sequence comes from Rubrobacter sp., assembly GCA_013695915.1. GTDB lineage: Bacteria > Actinomycetota > Rubrobacteria > Rubrobacterales > Rubrobacteraceae > Rubrobacter_A. The sequence continues at coordinate 9,042 of JACCZN010000102.1, read as the reverse complement.
TCCTCGTCGGTGCGGCTCTCCAGCGCCCGGTCCACGCCCTGAGCTATGTCCGGGGACTGCGGGTCTATCGTGGACATTACGCCGCAGGTCTCGTTGTCGAAGCCGAACTTGGCCCGCGTGTAGCCTATCTCCCGGATCTTCTCCCGGACCAGCGTCGGGATGTCCACGTAGGTCTCCGTCGTGATCTCACCCGCCACGATCACGAGGCCCGTGGTTACCAGCGTCTCGCAGGCTACCCGGCTCGCCGGGTCTTCGGTGAGCGCCGCGTCCAGGATGGTGTCCGAGATCTGGTCGGCTATCTTGTCCGGATGGCCCTCTGTTACGGACTCGGATGTGAAAAGATGCGAGGTCTTTGCATCTTCCCTGCTCTGCTCGCTAGTCATGGAGCTCGGAACGGTTCTTTCGGCCATGTGCCGCTACCTCCCTCTTTTTGTCGAGCTCTAGCATTAAGGCGTCCAGTATAACGGATGCCACCTCGCTTTTTGGCCCCCGGGGCACGAAACGCTCCCCGAACCCTCCCGCGCCGACCAGATAGACCTCGTTCTCCTCGGCCCCGAAGCCTACTCCCGGGCGGGATATGTCGTTGCCGACCATGAGGTCGACGCCTTTTTTCCGCAACTTCTCCCGGGAGTCCGCTACGGGGTCCCCGTGCGTCGCCGCGAAACCGACCACGAACAGGCCCGGACACGCTTCACGGACCTCTTGCAGCACGTCAGCGGTGGCCGTGAGCTCCAGGGCAATCCGGTCCCGCGACCCGCGCCGGATCTTCTCCGACACCGCACCGGCCGGGGCGAAGTCCGAGACCGCCGCGGCCATTACGAGCACGTCGGCCGCCCCGCAGAGCTTCAAGGTCTCCCGGCGGAGCTCTTCCACGGTCTCCACCGCCACCCACCGGACGCCCGGCTCTACCCCCTGCACGTTGGCCGCCACCACGGAGACCTCCGCCCCCCTCCGGACCGCCTCGCGCGCCACGGCGGCCCCCATCTTCCCCGAGGACCGGTTCCCGACGAACCGTACGCTGTCTATCGGCTCCCGCGTGCCACCGGCCGTCACGACCACGCGCTGACCGCTCATCGGACCGCCGAGCTCCCGGAGGACGGCCGATGCAACCCCGAGCAGCGAGGTCTCATCCCCCGCATAGTTCCCGAGCACCCGACAACCGTCGCCGCGCAGCAGCTCCAGGTTCCCCTGCACGGCTGGATGCACGGCCGTACCGCTGTCGAGCTGCGGGAGCACGACCACGGACCTCTTCCCGCTGAGCACGAGGGCAGCCGAACCACCACCGAGTCCCCGGGCCAGCCGGGCCAGCGTACCGGCGGTAGCCGGGCAGAAGAGCGTCGCCTCCGGGGTTCCGGTGGGCTCCTCGACCACCGTTGCGTGCCCCGAAAAAGCCGCGGGCCCGACGAAGTGCCGGGCCCCGCGCTCCAGTACTACCTCCAACCGGTGACCTCTCTCCGAGAGCTCGCGGCAGACCTCCGGAGCGGAGAGCGCCGCCGTTCCCGCTCCCACGGAGAGCAGGATCAAGGTTCAGGACCGGGCGGCTCTAGGCCGCTCCCTGGCCTCCCTCGTCGGGGTCATCCTCGACGACCGCGTCGATTAGCTCTTCGTTGGGGTCGCCCTCATCGACCTCCTCGGGGGCCTCGTAGCCCGGGTTGTCCCCGGCGTACTCGCCCCGGCCCGCAGCCTCCTCGGCCACCGGTTCCATCTCTTCCTCCGGCACGCGCTCGGGGGCGAGCTCCGCCTCCGGGTCCGCCTTGAAGCCGACCTCGAGCTTGTCGGCCCGGAGCTCTTCCAGGGCGATGGTCAGGGGATGCTGCGAGCGAGTGTGGACCTGAGGTCCCGGTATGCCCAGGGAGTCGTTCAGGCCGAGCGTCGCCGCGTACTCGTTGATCTGGCGCGCCCGCCGGGCTCCGGCGATCACCAGACCGTACCGCGAGTCCACCTTGTCGAGTAGCTGGTCTATCTTAAGCTCGTTCAGCATCGCTGCCTCCTCGTACTATCTCTCTTAGTGTCTCTATGAACTTCTCGCGGGACACCCCGCGGTCCCCGTTGACGACCTCGACGTCGAACTCTTCCAGGGCCCGGAGCTCCGTGAGGGCGGTCGTCATGCGCTGCTCCAGGGCCTCCGGGGTCTCCGTAGCCCGGCCTTCCAGGCGGCGCTGCGTCTCCTCTATGGACGGGGCCCTCACGAAGACCATCACCGCGTCCGGACGCTTCTCGTGGACCTTGCGCGCGCCCTGGAGCTCTATCTCCAGGATGACCGAATGCCCGCTCTCCAGAGACTCCTCCACCGGGTGCTCCGGGGTGCCGTACAGGTTGCCCGAGTACTCGGCCCACTCCAGGAAGCTCCCTTCCGAGATCCGGCGTTCGAACTCCCCGCGCGACAGGAAAAAGTAGTCCCGTCCGTCTACCTCTCCCTCCCTCGGCGGCCGCGTGGTAGCCGACACGGAGTACGCGAGCTCCGGGACCTCCGCCAGCGCCTCCTTGATGAGCGTGGACTTGCCGGCTCCGGAGGGACCGGAGACGACGACTAGTCTCCCTCGCAACCCAGAGCCCCCAGCAGACGGTCGCGCTGGCCGTGGGTGAGCCCGACCAGGGTCTTGGACTGGCTCACGCCAGCCTCGCGGAGTATGCGCGTCACCTTTACGCGTCCCATGCCGCGGACCGCCAGCAGCATCTCCTCCACCTTGGCGCCTTTCAACTCTTCCGCCGGGTCCATGAGGAGCTCGCGGATGCTGAGCGAGCCGTCCTTGAGGTCCCGCTTGGCGTCTGCCCGGGCGAACCTTATGCGGTTCGCCTCTTCCAGCGCGCTCCGGCGCTCCTGAAAAGTCCTCTCTGGCGCACGTCTCAACATCGGCTCCCCAGTATACCAGCCTCAGCCGAAACTCACCCTCCGCTTCCGCTCAGACCACCCGCTCGCGGTCCCGCAGGCTCCCGGTCAGAGCCGCCGCGGAGAGCCCGGCCCCTTGCAGGTAGCCCGATAGCTCCGAGAGGATATCGCCGGGCTCGCGCACGAAGCTCGAGGAACCGACCTGGACCGCCGCAGCACCGGCGAGCATGAACTCCGCCACGTCCGTTCCGGAGGCGATGCCGCCGCACCCTATCACCGGCACCTCCACCAGCCGGGCGACCTCGTAGACGCTCCTCAGGGCCACGGGCTTTATCGCCGGACCCGAGAGGCCGCCCTTCAGGAAGACCTCCCGCCGGTGCGGGTCTACCGTAAGCGCCGGTATGGTGTTGACGAGTGTCAGGGCGTCCGCCCCGGTGCCCTCCGCCGCGAGCGAGTTCTCCCGCACGCCCTCGCTGGCGAGCTTCGCGAAGAGTGGTGTCCCGGGCAGCGCGGCCCGGCAGGCCGCCACCACCCTCTCGACGCTCTCGGGTCCGGCGCAGAAGGTGAGCCCGCCGTGCTCCACGTTCGGGCACGAGAGGTTCAACTCCACCGCCGAGACGCGGGGCTCGGACGCCAGCCGCGCGCAGAGACCGGAGAACTCCTCCACCGTATCACCCGCAACCGAGACGAACACCGGCAGCCCCACCTCGTAGCCGCCGAGCTCCCGGAGGAAGCCCTCCAAACCCGGGTTCTGGAGGCCGATGGAGTTCACCATCCCGGAGGCTACCTCGGCGACGCGGGGCGGCGGGTTGCCCCGGCGCGGTCCCGGGGTCACGGTCTTCGGCAGGACGGCCCCGTAGGCGTCTGCCGCCTCGCCGAGCGTCTCCCGCGAAAGGGTCCCGGCCGCGGGTATCAGCGGGGTACGGAGCGGTATCCCGCAGAGCTCCACGCGGAGGTCCGCTACCACGCCAGCGCCTCCCCCCGGAAGACCGGCCCTTCCACGCAGGCCCGCGCGTGGCCCCGCACGCCGCCGGACCAGACCGGCACAGCGCAGCCGTAGCAGGCCCCGCTCGCGCAGGCCATCCGCTCTCTCACCGCGAGCTGCGCGGGCACCCTCCCAGCGGCGGCCTCCCTCGCCGCGACCAGCATCTCCCGGCCGCCGCTGACGTACACTGCGGAGTAGCGCGAGAGGTCTCCCGCGCGGTCGAGCACCTGCCGGGAGGCGTCCGGAGCACCGCCGGTCGGCACCAGCTCGGCCCCCGGGTAGTTGCCGGACAACCAGGACCCGTAAGCTGCCGGGGCCGACGCGGGGGCCTCCAGGAACACCTCGTGCTCCACCCCCAGCCGGGAGAGGCTTCTGGACAGGAGCTTGAGCGGCGCGACCCACACCCCGCCCCCGAGGAGCAGCGCCGGCCCGTCCCCACCGACGGTGAATCCCCGGCCGAGCGGCCCGCTCACCGAGAGCTCCGAAGCTTCCGCCAGCAGCGCCGTGCCGCGGCCCCGCACCTCGAAGAGCAGGGAGGTCGTCGTGCCTTCGGAGTCGTGGACAAAGAAGGGCCGGGAGAGGAAAGGGTCGAGAGCGGTGGAGCCGCCGGGCCTGACAGAGACGAACTGCCCGGGCTCCGGCGGTCCTCCGGGCGCGTCGGAGCGGTAGCGGAGCAGCACGTGGTCGCCGAACGCCTCCCGGTGGAGGACCTCCGCAGTGTGGAGCTTCACGTCCTCGCGGCGTAGAGGCCCTGGAGGGGCTCCACGCGCTCGAGGCCGCCCCGGATCCTGGACTCTATCCCCTGCACGGCCGCCGCCGCGCCCGCGAGCGTCGTTATGCACGGCACACCGTGGGCGAGGGCCTTGCGCCGTATCAGGTACCCATCCGTCCGCGCTCCCCGTCCCCAGGGCGTGTTGACTATCAGGTCCACGCCGCCGTCCTCTATCATGCCGAGCACGTCGCCCGCGCGGTCGGGGTCCCCGATCTTGGGCACCACCGTTACCGAGAGCCCGTTGTTCTTCAAGACCTCCGCGGTACCCTCGCTCGCCGCCACCTCGAAACCGAGGTCCGCAAAGGCCCGCGCGATCAGGACTACCGCCCGCTTGTCCCGGTTCGCCACCGACACATAGACTCGCCCGCCGACCGGTAGCGTCTGCCCCGCAGCCGTGAGCGCCTTGGCGAACGCCCCCCCGAAGGTCCGGTCTATCCCCATCGCCTCGCCGGTGGACCGCATCTCCGGTCCCAGCAGCGTGTCTACCCCCGCGAACCGGTCGAACGGGAAGACCGGGGCCTTTACGCTGAAGTGCCCTACCGTACTCCCGGTGCCCCCGGGGACGAGGTCGCGCAGCTTCTCTCCCACCAGCACCCGCGTGGCGAGCTTCGCCAGCGGCACCCCCGTAGCCTTGGAGATGAACGGCACGGTGCGGGAAGCCCGGGGGTTGCACTCTATGACCATTACCTCGTCCCCCCGGACTACGAACTGTATGTTCAGGAGGCCGACCACCCCCACCCCGAGGGCGAGCCTGCGGGTGTACTCCTCTATCCTCTCCAGCAGCGCCCGGTGGACCGTGATCGGGGGCGTCACGCACGAGGAGTCCCCCGAGTGGACCCCGGCCTCCTCCACGTGCTCCATGATGCCGCCGACATACACCTCCTCCCCATCAGAGACGGCGTCAACGTCCACCTCGACGTAGTCCTCCATGAACTTGTCCACGAGTATCGAGCGTTCCGGATCGGCTCCTACACTGGAGTTCAGGTACAGGTCCAGATCTTCGTCGTTATAGACGATCTCCATGCGCCGTCCGCCGAGGACGTAGGACGGCCGGACGACCACGGGGTAGCCGAGCTCGTGGGCCGCGGCGCGAGTCTCCTCCGGGCTGCCGGCGATACCGAACCGCGGGTGCGGGATGCCGAGCTCCGTGAGGAGCTTCCCGAACCGGAACCGGTCCTCGGCGAGGTCTATGGCGTCGGGCGAGGTGCCGAGTATCTTTACGCCGCTCTGCTCCAGCTCCCGGGCGAGCTTCAGCGGGCTCTGGCCCCCGAACTGGAGGACCACCCCCTCCGGCTTCTCACGCTCTATCACCTCCATGACGTACTCGGCGGTCAGGGGCTCGAAGTAGAGCCGGGTAGAGGTATCGTAGTCCGTCGAGACCGTCTCCGGGTTCGAGTTGACCATCACGGCGTCGTAGCCCGCATCCTCCAGGGCGTAGCTCGCGTGTACGCAGGCGTAGTCGAACTCTATCCCCTGCCCGATCCTGTTCGGACCGCTGCCCAGCACGACCACCGAGGGGTTCTCTCCACGCTCTACTTCATCTTCAACTTCATAGGTGGAGTAGTAGTACGGCGTGCGGGCGGGGAACTCCCCGGCGCAGGTGTCCACGGCCTTGTAGGTCGGCTTGATCCTGAGCGCCCGCCGGACGCCCTGCACCACCTCCTTGGAGCTGCCGATCGCCGGCGCGAGGAACTCGTCGGGTAGCCCGACCCTCTTCGCCTCCCTGAGCTCCTCAGCGGTGGGAGTGCCGGAGATGGAGCCCTCTGTGGCGGCTATCCTGGCGATAGAGGCTATGAAGAATGGGTCGATCTGGGTCTTCTCGAAGATCTCGCGGATATCCATCCCGCTCCGCAATGCCTCGAAGACCGCGAAGATCCGGTAGGGGTTCGGCTCTTCCAGGCTCGGCAATATGTCCTGTGGATCTACCTCAAGTGAAACCATAGCCTTCAGGAGGCTCTCGGTAAACGTCCGACCGATAGCCATCACCTCCCCCACAGAGTGCATCTTGGTGGTGAGACGGGGTGCTGCTGCGGGGAATTTCTCGAAGGCGAAGCGCGGTATCTTGGTGACCACGTAGTCGAGGGCCGGCTCGAAGGAGGCGGGCGTGGCGCGGGTAATGTCGTTCGGGATCTCGTCCAGGTCGTACCCCACAGCGAGCTTGGCTGCGATCTTGGCTATGGGGAAACCCGTCGCCTTGCTCGCCAGCGCGCTCGACCGCGAGACCCGCGGGTTCATCTCTATTACGTAGAACTCGTCGCTCTCCGGGTCTACCGCGAACTGGATGTTCGAGCCGCCGGTCTGTACCCCGATCTCACGTATTATGCGTAAAGATGCCGTGCGGAGGGTCTGGTACTGCTTGTCGGAGAGGGTCTGTGCGGGGGCGACGGTTATGGAGTCGCCGGTGTGGACGCCCATGGGGTCGACGTTCTCTATGGAGCAGATCACGACGACGTTGTCGGAGAGGTCGCGCATGACCTCTAGCTCGAACTCCTTCCACCCGGCTACGGACTTCTCGACGAGCGCGCTCCGCAGCGGGCTCGCGTCGAGGCCATCCTCGACGGTGCGGCGGAGCTCCTCGAGGTCGTGGGCGGTGGCCCCGCCCTTGCCGCCGAGGGTGAAGCTCGGCCGGATTATCAGCGGGAAACCGACCTCCCGCGCGAGCTCCTCCGCCTCCGATACGTTGCGGACCGTGCGGCTCTCCGGGACCTGCAGGCCGATGCGGTCCATGGCCTCGTGGAAGAGCTGGCGGTCCTCGGCCTTGTTTATGGACTCCACGGAGGCCCCGAGGAGCTCCACGCCGAACTCCTCCAGGGCCCCGGAGTCGTGGAGCTCGATGGCGAGGTTCAGGGCCGTCTGGCCGCCGAGGGTCGGCAGGAGGGCGTCCGGGCGCTCGCGGCGCAGTATCTCGGTCAGCGTGGTGACCGTGAGCGGCTCGACGTAGGTGGCGTCCGAGATCTCGGGGTCCGTCATTATCGTGGCGGGGTTGGAGTTGACCAGGACCACGCGGTACCCCTCTTCCTTGAGGGACCGGCACGCCTGGGTGCCGGAGTAGTCGAACTCCGCAGCCTGACCGATGACTATCGGGCCCGAGCCGACTATCAGGATGCTCTCCAAGTCGTTCCTGCGGGGCACGGGCTAGACCTTCGCGCCGGAGATGCGGCGGACGAAGTCGTCGAAGAGGTAGCCGGAGTCCCGGGGACCGGGGCTCGACTCCGGATGGTACTGCACGCTCCAGGCCTCCCGCGAGCCGTCGGAGAGACCCTCGACCGTCCCGTCGTAGAGGTTGCGGTGGGTGAGCTCCACCCCATCCGGCAGCGTCTCTTCGTGGACGGCGAAGCCGTGGTTCTGGCTGGTGATCTCGATCTTCCCGGTCTCCAGGTTCCTTACCGGGTGGTTGGCGCCGTGGTGGCCGAAGGGCATCTTGTAGGTCTCGCAGCCCAGGGCGAGCCCCAGGAGCTGATGGCCCAGGCAGATACCGAAGACCGGCACCTCCCCGACCACGGGCCGCAGCGTGTCCACGGCTTCCTGCAGGGCCGCCGGGTCCCCGGGCCCGTTGGAGAGGAAGAGGCCCGCGGGCTCGGCGGCCAGTATCTCCTCCGCGGAGGTCTGTCCGGGCATGGCGAGGACCGAGGCGCCGCGGCTGCGGAGCTCCTTGTAGATAGAGCCCTTCACGCCGTAGTCGAGGGCGGCGATCCGGCACCGCTCCTCGCCGAATGCCGGGAGCAGCACGGGCTCCGTGAGCTCCGTGCCGGTGGAGGCGAGGTCGAGCCCGAGCATCGAGGGGTGGGCGTTGGCCTTGTCGCGCAGGACGGAGGCGTCGTGCTCTAGCGTCGAGATCACGCCTCGCATAGAGCCCTTGTCCCGGAGGTGCCGGGTGAGGGCGCGGGTGTCTATGCCCTCGACCCCGAGCACCCTGCTCTCCTCGAGGAGGGCGGCGAGGGAGCGCTCGCTGGCCCAGTTGCTGTGGTGCGGAGTGTACTCGCGCACGAGCACGGCCGCCGACTGCACCTTCGGGGACTCCTCGTCGCCGGAGATCACGCCGTAGTTCCCGACGAGCGGGTAGGTGAAGAGCAGGATCTGACCGCGGTACGAGGGGTCGGTGAGGGTCTCCTGGTAGCCGACCATGCTGGTGGTAAAGACGACCTCCCCGGCGACCTCGCCCTCCCCGGTGAAGGTCCAGCCGTCGAACACGGCCCCGTCCTCGAGGACTACCCTGGCCCGTCTACGACCGTACTCCAAGCCTCTCTCCAATCCTGTCATGGACCAACTCTCCACCGACGACCGTACCTACGACCCGCCCCTTCAGGCTCCGTCCTCTGTAAGGGGTGTTCGAGGACCGGCTCTGCAACGTGTCCCGTCCGGGCGTCCATTCCTCGGAGAGGTCCACGAGCGCGAGGTCCGCCGGTGCTCCGGGGAATATACCACCGGCCCCGCCCCCGACCCACCTCCCGGGCG
>JACCZN010000101.1 GCA_013695915.1 Rubrobacter sp. | reverse complement strand
GCCGCCGTTACGTTGAGGTAATGCCCCTTGACCTCTCCCGTGGCCGCCGAGGCCTTGTTCACCGCCTCCATGCAGTACAGGTAACGGTCGCGCCACTTCATAAAGGGCTGCGAGTTGATGTTCTCGTCGTCCTTTACGAAGTCGAGCCCGCCCTTGAGCGCCTCGTAGACTACCCGCCCATAGTTCCTGCCCGAGAGCCCGAGCTTGGGCTTGGTGGTCGCGCCCAGGAGGGGCCGCCCGTACTTGTCGAGCCGCTCCCGCTCGGCGACGAGGCCCGTGGGCGGCCCCTGGAAGGTCTTCAGGTACGCCGGCGGGAAGTACATGTCCTCCAGCCGGAGCGCCTTGAGCGCCTTGAAACCGAACACGTTGCCGATAATGGAAGCGGTCAGGTTCGCTATCGAACCCTCCTCGAAGAGGTCGTAGTCGTAGGCTATGTAAGCGAAGTACTGCCCCTCGGCGCCCGGTACCGCATCTACCTTGTAAGCCTTCGCCCGGTAGAGCTCCGCCGCCGTCAGCCGGTCGGTCCAGACCACCGTCCACGTAGCCGTCGAGGACTCCCCCGCAACGGCCGCCGCCGCCTCTATGGGGTCCACACCCTCCTGCGGCGTGATGCGGAACAGGGCTATTATGTCCGTCGGTTTGGGCTCGTAGTCCGCCTCCCAGTAACCCATCTTCGCGTAGGGGATCACCCCCGCCTTGTAGCGCTCCGCTCCGTCCTTGCTCTTCTCCACAGCACTCTCCTCCGCTTCTGCCTGCACCAGCGGCGCTTGCCAATCTTCACACAAGCTTGTCTCCTGCGGCCTCTCGATGCAAATCATTTTTACGATGTATTGATTAGGTTATTGTCTATGTATCGTGCCCCGGCTACCATCTACACTGAGGACCCGATATAGTTATTAGGCATATGGCTATAACGGTTGCTCAACTGCAGACTTTCATTGCGGTATCGCGGGAGGGGTCGGTAAAGGGAGCGGCGGCGCGGTTGGTGGTCACTCAGCCGTCGGTATCGGGGGCTCTCTCGTCGCTGGAGCGGGAGCTCGGGGTCAAGCTCTTCGAGCGCCGGGGGCGCGGTGTAGCACCGACGGAGGCCGGGCTTGCCTTCGGTCCGTATGCCGAGCGGACGCTGGCGTTGATGTCCGAGGGTCGCCGGGCGGCGCTCGACGCGGCCGACCCGGGGAGTCCGAGGCTCGAGGTGGCGGCGGTCAACACGGCGGGCGAGTACATAGTCCCGCCGGTGCTGCGGGCGTTCCGGGAGTCGTTCCCGCGGGTCGAGGTCGGGCTCGCCGTGAGCAACCGGGCCGGGGTCTTCCGCAGGCTGCGGAGCCGGGAGGCGGACCTCGGCGTCGGCGGGAGCCCGCCGGAGGACGGGGAGTTCGAAGGTGTACCCTTCCTCGAGAACAACCACGTCATGGTCGCTGCGCCGGACCACCCGCTGGCTCTCCGGGACGGCATCGGGAACCGGGAGCTAGGAGGGGAGACCTGGCTCTTGCGCGAGCCGGGGTCCGGGACCCGGCTGTTCGTCGACCGGCTGCTCGCCGAGCGGGGGATGGTTCCGCAGACGATGACTCTCGGCTCGAACGGCGCCGTAAAGCAGGCGGTGAGGGGTGGGCTCGGGATCTCGCTGCAGTCGCGCTGGGCGGTCGCGCTCGAGCTCGCCCTCGGTCTTCTGGTCGAGCTGGACCTTTCCGAGCCTCTGCCGGAGCGCCGCTGGTACGCGCTGCGGCCGGTAGAGGCTCCGCGCCGGGCTGCGGTCGAGGAGTTCCTGGGGTTCCTCTGCGGAGAGGAGGCCCGGCGCGCGGTCGCCGAGGCTCAGAAGCTTCCCGGCATCTGAGCCCCGCCGGCGGTGACAGGCTCTCCGGGCTCCCCGGAAGGGTCGTGGCTTTCGAGCTACCCGGTCTCTTCTGTTGGTGGAGATACTGTTACCCTCTCGCTCCCCGCGTAGAGGTTGAACCTCTCTCCCCGCAAGAAACCCGCGAGCGTCATCCCGAACTCCCGTGCCACGTCCACGGCGAGGCTGCTGGGAGCCGAGATCGCGCACACGATCGGGGCCCCGGCGGTAAGGCACTTCTGCAGGATCTCGAAGCTCGACCGCCCGCTGACCATGACGATGTGGTCGCTCAAGGGTAGCCGGCCCTCCATCAGGGCCCAGCCGATCAGCTTGTCGGTCGCGTTGTGGCGGCCCACGTCTTCTCTGAGGGCGACGAGCTCGCCCCGGGCGTCGAAGAGCCCCGCCGCGTGCAGCCCGCCCGTGGCGTCGAAGAGCCCCTGAGCCTCCCGCAACTTGTCCGGGAGGGAGTGGATCACCCCCGCGGAGACCTCCGGTCCGGGCGGGATGACGGGACAGCCGCGAAGCTCCAGTTGCTCCAGGCTCGCCTTCCCACAGACGCCGCAGGCGCTCGTGGTGTAGAAGTGGCGGTCCAGGGAGCGGAGGTCGTAGTCCTGCCCCCCGCGAAGCTCGACGTTGACGATGTTGTACTGTTGCTCGGCGTCGACCTCCGGGTCCACGCAGTAGCTGATCCTCTTTATGTCCTCGGCGGAGGTGACTATGCCCTCGCCGTAGAGGAAGCCCGCCGCAAGCTCGAAGTCCGCTCCCGGCGTGCGCATGGTGACGGCTACCGTCTGCGTCGAGCCGCCGGTTACCAGTCGGGTCTCCATCGGCTCTTCCGTCGCCAGGGTGTCCGGACGCCGCCGGACCTTGCCGTCCTCCACGACCCTGACCCTCGTGCGAGTCTTGCTCCCGCGGCGAGTCTTCCCTCCGATGCCCGGCTTCTCTAGCATATACCTCTCCGCTCGTGATCCTCCATCCTGCCCCACAAGTTTAGCACCGCCGCCCGCCGCTCCGGCTTGGGGAGGCGGCGTGAGAGCGTCTCTAGTCGTCCCCGCCGTCCCGGGCGACGAGCACGACGACTACCAGGAACACGAGGAGCCCGGCGGCTATGAAAGGGTTCTTTACGGTCGCTGTCGCGGCCTGCACGATCTTCTCGTCCAACCACTTCACGGGGGACCTCCCTCTAGGTTAGCGTTCATGAACGGTGGCGCAAGTATATCCCCGGAGAGGGACTACTCCAGGTAATGGTAGTCTAGGCTGTACTCCTCTTCGAGAGCCTGCTGTATCTCCCCGGATATCCCGTCGAGAGGCTCGGTCCAGAGCTCCATGCCGTCTCCGCTCTTCGCGTACAGGACGGTCTCCTGCCACTCGGGACGCTCTTCTTCGAAGTCCTCCCGGTAGTGGGCGCCGCGGGACTCCTCCCGCAGGAGCGCGCCGCGCAGCACGGTCTCTGCGGCCGGTAGCATGAACCTCAGGTTGAGCGCCTGCTCGAACTCCGGGCTCGTGGGGCCGCCGGGCACGCGGAGGCTCTCCGCCCGCCGACGGATTTGTTCCAGCTTGCCGAGGCCCTCGCGCAGGCTCTCTCCGGTGCGGACGATGCCGCCGTGCTCCCAGACCAGCTCCCGCAACTCCGAGACTAGGTCCCGCGGGTCGTGCTCGCCGTCCGGGCCGAGGGTGTCGAGCCCGGCGAATTGCTCCGCCGCGGCCTCCTTGTCCGGCTGGGGCTCCGGCGCTTCGCCGAGGGTCTCCACGAGGTGGTCGCCGAGCACCTTGCCGAAGACCACGGTCTCGGCCAGGGAGTTGCCGCCGAGCCGGTTCGCGCCGTGGACCCCGGCGGTGGCCTCGCCGATGGCGTAGAGTCCCTCGACGGTCGTCCGGCCGGTGTCGAAGTCTATCTTCACGCCGCCCATGGCGTAGTGGGCGGTGGGGGAGACCTTCATGGGCTCCCGGGTAATGTCCACGCCGAACTGCATGAACTGCTCGTACATCTTCGGCAGCCGCTCTTTTATGTACTCCGGGTCCCGGTGGGAGATGTCGAGGAGCACGGCCCCGTCGGGGGTGCCGCGGCCTTCCTGCATCTCGCGGTAATTGGCCCGGGCCACCACGTCGCGGGCGTCGAGCTCCATATGCTCGGGGGAGTAGCGCTCCATGAAGCGCTCGCCCTCCGCGTTGTAGAGGCGTCCGCCCTCGCCCCGGACGGCCTCGGTGACGAGCCGGCCGTCCATCTCGGCGGGCTCCGTCATGCCGGTCGGGTGGAACTGCACGAACTCCATGTCCCGCAGGGCGGCCCCGGCCTCGTAGGCGAGCGCGGCGGCGTCGCCGTTGTTCTCGTCGGGCCGGGAGGAACTGCGCCGGTACAGCGAGGTCAGCCCGCCCGCGGCCAGCACGACCGCCCGCGCGGCGAAGAGGAGGTACCGGCCCGTGTCCATGTCGTATCCGGCGGCACCGGTCACGCGCCCGCCGTCTTTTACGAGGCCGGTTATGTATACGTCCTCGCGGTAGGGCACCTCTTCTTCTCTGGCCTTGTCCACGAGGGTGTGGAGCACGGCCTCGCCCGTCCGGTCCCCGGCGAAGCAGGTACGCCGGAAGGACTGCGCGCCGAAGTAGCGCTGGTCGATCTCGCCGTCCTCCGTAAGGGAGAATGGGCAGCCCCACTCGTGGAGCTCCCGGATGCGCTCCGGGGCCTGACGGGCCAGCACCTCCACGGCCCGCGGGTCGCAGACGTAGTGGCCCTCGCCGATGGTGTCGGCGGCGTGGATGTCCCACCGGTCCTCCGGGTCCCGGGTACCCAGGGAGGCGTTGATGCCCCCGGCGGCCCAGATGGTGTGGGCGTCCCCGTGTTTGCGCTTGCCCAGGACGAGCGTGTCGACGCCGCTCTGCCGGAGCTCTATCGCGGCGCGTAAGCCTGCCGCCCCGGCCCCGACGATCAACACGTCCGTGTGGATGGTGTCGTAGCTGCGGTGTCCGTTCTGCATGAGGTCTGCTCCCTGTCGAGATCTGGCGATTCCGGCTGCTTTTATACCTCTCTGAGTATAAGTTCGCGCTCCCTTCGAGAAGGTAAACTCCTTTACTTGCCCCGACGCTGCGGGCTCGACGTGTCCGGGGAGCCCGCGTAATATCATTCCCGCAGGCGACGGTGGGAGCGAGGTTGGTGGAGAAGAGGCTCGGAGGTGTCGTGGGAGGTGGGGCGGTGAACACCCCTTCCCTGGTAGGCTCCGGGAGGCTCCTCTGGGTGGACGCAGCCCGAGGCGTGGCTATCCTGATGATGATCCTCTACCACCTCGTCTACGACCTCGACACCTTCGGCGGCTATGGTCTGGAATCGACCTCGGGGTTCTGGGGGTTGTTCGCGGACGCGACGGCGGCGCTCTTCGTGTTCCTGGTCGGGCTCTCGCTCTGCCTGAGCTTCCGTAGGACAGGGGAGGGGCGTCCGGGGCTGTACCGGAAGTACCTGGGGCGGGGAGCGAGGATACTCCTCTACGGGATGCTCATAACCCTGGTGAGCTGGGCGCTCGGGATGGGCCTCATAGTCTTTGGGATACTGCACTTGATCGGGGCCTCCATAATCCTCGCGTATCCTTTCCTGCGGCTCGGCTACGCGAACGCGGTGCTCGGGCTCCTCTTCCTGGGCGCCGGAGCCTACGTGCAGTCTATGAGCCTGACCGCGGACGGCTTCGGCGCGCTGCTCCTGCCCTTCGGCGTGGTGCCGGAAGGCCTCTTTATGCCGGACTACCGGCCGCTCCTGCCGTGGTTCGGCGTGGTGCTGCTCGGGCTCGCCGCAGGTAACGCCCTGCGGGAGAGACCGGAGGGCGCCGGTGCGGTGAAAGGAGGCTTCCGGGCGGCGGGGCCGCTGGCTTTTCTCGGACGCTACTCGCTGTTCATATATCTGGTACACCAGCCCCTGCTCATTGCGGTGCTCCTGGCGCTCGGCCTCGTGGAGCTGTGAGGGTACCGTGGCAGCCCTGATGCGGGCTTCTTCTCTGGAGTAGAATCTCCCTGAATGCTCGGAGAGGCTAGGGGCTTATGAGGTCGGAGCAGGAGATCCGTGAGAGAGCACGTCCGCGGGGGCTCCGGCGGGGCAGCGGGCCGCCGAGGAGGCCGACGCCGATACCGGTATCGCCACGCGGTCTCGCTATCGTCTCGTTTGTCGTACTGGTGGTCCTGGCGCTCGCGCTCTACGCTGCCCCGGGGGTACTGGTCGTGGCGCTCGGAGGGACGGGCCTCGCGATAGTCCTCTCTTTCCCGGTGCGGGCGCTCTCGCGCTGGATGCCGCGGGGACTCGCGATCCTGGCGACGTTCCTCTCGCTGGTCGGGGCTCTCGTGCTCGGGCTGGTCTTTCTCGTGCCGCTCCTCATAGAGCAGCTCAGCGAGCTCATAGCCATAACCCCGGCTATCGCGCGCTCCCTGATCCGGCTCTCGCAAGACCTGCTGCAGCCCCTCGGAGACCTCGATCTCCTGCCGGACACGCCGGAGGCCATCGCGGCCCGGTTCGGCGAGGACCTCTTCGACCGCATCCAGACGCTGGCCGAGGGTCTCCTGAGCGGGCTCGTCGGCTTTATCTCCGGGGTCGTCAGCGCGGCGATACTGCTGTTCGGCGTGATCTTCGTGGCGGCCTACCTGCTCGTGGACGTGAGGAAGGTAAAGGCCTTCTACCTCAAGACGGCTCCGAGGCGCTACCGGTGGGACGCCCGCGAGCTCTGGGATTCGTTCGGGGTCTCGCTCTCACGCTACCTGGGCGGGCTGGCGTTCGTGATCACCATACAGGGCGTGCTGGCCGGCATCGCGTTCTGGGCGCTCGGCGTGCCCTACGCGCCGCTCCTCGGGGCGTGGGTCTCGGTGACGGCGATCATACCGTACCTCGGGGCATTCCTCGGCGCTATACCGGCCGTGATCCTGGCGTTCTTCGAGTCCCCGACGACGGGCTTCCTGGCCCTGCTAGTCTACATCCTGATCCAGCAGCTAGAGAGCAACCTGCTGACCCCCCGGATACAGGGCCGGGCCCTGCTGGTACACCCGATCATCGTGCTCCTGGCCGTGATCGCCGGCGGCCAGATAGCGGGGCTCGCGGGCGTGATCTTTGCGGTCCCCGCACTCGCCGTGATGCGTGTCTTCGTGGACTTCTTCCGGGCCCGCCTCCAGCCTACCTCCAGCGCCGGGCCGTGAGGGTAGGGAAGCTCGAGGTAGTCTTTGCACAGGAGGCGGGCGAAGAGTAGCAGTACACCACATTCCTCGAAGGTCTGGCCAGGCCCAGCAGAAACTGGCTCCCAGAAGAGGCTCCAGGAACCGGGGTCCTGATAGAGTATCGCGATCATAGTCGTAGGTCAGCCTGCCCGCTCGAGTGGCTCGACCTCTTGCTCTATGCTTGCACCGCTTTTCATCTTAGCGATTTCGAGATCGTAATGAGACTGCGCATTCAGCCAGAACTCCTCGCTCATACCGAAGTACCGGGACAGCCTCAAGGCTGTGTCTGCGGTGATAGCCCTCTCTCCACGGATGATCCTGTTGATGCGCATCTGGTCCACGCCGAGGCTCTTGGCAAGCCTGTACGGGGTTATGCCCATCGGCTCCAGAAACTCGAGCTCGAGCAGCCGCCCCGGATGCGTCGGCGGCCTCACCCGCTTCTCCCTACGCACCTCCTCGGAAATCCTCTCAACCATAGCGCCTCCTAATGATAATCCGTAATTCCCACGTCGTAGGCGTCACCGTCGCTCCAGGTAAAGCAGATCCGGTACTGCTGGTTGATCCTTATGGACCACTAACCGGCGCGGCTACCTTTCAACTGCTCCAGCTTGTTGCCCGGCGGAACCCTCAAGTCCTCGACTTCGGCAGCGGAGCCAAGAGCCAAGAGCTTTAGTTCCGCCCGATCGAGTATCTGCTGCGGTAGTCTCTTCGGTCTGCGCCCTGCAAATACTCGCTCGGAATTTTTATCAGCAAAGCTCTTTACTGCCACACCTATATACTAGCGTGTTGCGCTATGCTAGTCAATTGCGCTAGTATACACTCGTGGTCCAGGGTCCTTCGTCGGATTGCGGGACTGCGCCGCCTGCCCTCTCGGGGTCTACTGAAGCCG
The DNA here is from genome assembly GCA_013695915.1 of Rubrobacter sp. Lineage (GTDB taxonomy): Bacteria > Actinomycetota > Rubrobacteria > Rubrobacterales > Rubrobacteraceae > Rubrobacter_A. The sequence goes on along the minus strand of JACCZN010000101.1, from coordinate 80 downwards.
CGTGCGGTGCCTCTTATCCCGGGGGGCTTTCTCCCGGGCAGGGAGCCTCGACGCCGCGCCGGGCGCTCTCTAGCAGCCGT
>JACCZN010000087.1 GCA_013695915.1 Rubrobacter sp. | reverse complement strand
GGGCCGACGGCTCCTACGGCGGCTCCGCCCGCGCCGGGGAGACGGACGTGGACCTCCACGGGGCGCTCTTCGCGGTCCGGCACCTGCTCGGCCACTGGGGCGGGCACCGCAAGGCCGCCGGTCTCTCCATAGAACCGGGGAACTTCGACGCCTTCGTGGCCGGGGTAAACGCGGCCGTCCGGGCCCAGCTCGCCGAACAGCCCGAGATACTCGACCCCCCGGTAGAGGTGGACGCCGAGGTCTCGCTCGGTGAGGTCTCCAACGGTCTGCTCGGCTGGCACGAGCGGCTGGCGCCGTTCGGGAGCGGCAACTACCGGCCCGTCTTCGTCACGGAGGGGCTCCGGGTGGAGGGTGCGCGGCAGCTCTGGGAGGGCATGAACCTCGTGAGGCTCGGCGGGGGAGGCGGCGAGACCGCCGTACCGGCAAAGCTCGCGGCACCGCCCGAGGCCCTGCCCGAAGGAGCATTCGACGCGGTCTATACGGTAAACAGGAGCGCCTACTCCGGCGAGACCGAGCTCGAGATACTCGACTGGAGACGGTGAGATGACGGCCCGGCACCGTGGCTGAGGCCGTGTACGCCGTGGGGCTCGACGTCGGCGGCACCAAGATCGCCGCCGGGCTCGTGGACCGCGACGGGGAGCTGCTCCGCGAAGAGCGGTACCCTACGGTGGGCTCCCCGGCAAAGCTCCTCGACGCGCTGGAGCGGGCGGTAGTGGAGGCCTGCGAAGGCCAGAGCGTGGGCGCGGTCTGTCTCGGGGTCCCGGGCCTCATAATGGCGCGGGAGAACCGCGTGGTCTTCTCTCCGAACCTCCGCGCCATCGAGGGCATCCCGCTCAAGGACGAGCTGGAGCACCGCACGGGGTCCCCGATCACGATCGAGAACGACGCCAACGCGGCGGCCTGGGGGGAGTTCCGTTTCGGGGCGGGCAGCGGCGTGGACAACCTGGTCTTCGTGACCCTGGGCACCGGCGTCGGCGGCGGCATCATCACGGAGGGTCTGCTCCTGCGCGGCGCACACGGCTCCGGCGGAGAGCTCGGCCACACGACCCTCCACGCCACCGGACCGCGCTGCACCTGCGGTAACCGCGGCTGCTTCGAGGCCCTGGCCTCCGGGAGCGCCATAGAGCGGCGCGCGAGAGAGCTCGCCCGCGCGGAGCCCGGCTCCGCGCTCGGCAAGGTTGCAGCAGAGAGCGGCGAGGTCTCCGGGGAGGAGGTGACGCGGCTCGCCCGCCGGGGAGACCCGGGGGCGGTCTCGGTCCTGCGGGAGGCCGGGCGCTGGCTCGGCATCGGCCTCGCCGGGTTCGTGAACGTCTTCAACCCGGAGGTCGTGGCCGTCGGCGGCGGGGTCTCGGCTGCGGGGGACCTGATCCTGGCCCCCGCCCGCGAGGAGGTGCGCCTGCGGGCCCGCTCTCCGTCCCGGGACCTGGTCGAAGTGCGGGAGGCGACCCTGGGGGCGGCCTCCGGTATGCTCGGGGCCGCGGCCCTGGCCCGGGACGCCTCCGGCGCGTACGTGCTCGGGGAGTGAAGGGAGCCTCTTCTTGCCCCTCGTCGTAGTGCCGACCCCCATAGGCAACCTGGAGGACATAACCCTGCGGGCCCTGCGGGTCCTCGGCGAGGCGGACCTCGTGGCCTGCGAGGACACCCGGCGGACAGGACGCCTCCTGGCACACTACGAGATCAAGAAGCCTCTCCTCTCCCTCCACGAGCACAACGAGGCAGCCCGCGCCCCGGAGCTCGCCGGGAGGGCCCGCACGGAGACCATCGCCCTCGTCACGGACGCCGGGACGCCGCTCGTCTCCGACCCCGGGTACCGGCTGATCTCGCGCTGCGTAGAGGCCGGGGTGGCGGTGGAGGCTCTGCCCGGGCCTTCCGCGGCGCTCACGGCGTTGGTGGTCTCCGGGCTGCCGCCGGAGCCCGCAGTCTTTCGGGGGTTCCCGCCGCGCGGCGGCGGCGAGCGGGCGGAGCTCTTCCGGCGCATCGGGAGCGAGGCCTCGACCTTCGTGCTCTTCGAGTCGCCCCACCGGCTGGCGAAGACCCTCGCCGATCTGCCGCCCGGAGCCCCGGTCGCCGTGTGCCGGGAGCTCACCAAGCTCCACGAGGAGGTCTTCCGGGGCACCGCCGGGGAGGCTCTGGAGAGGTTCTCCGGCGAGGTGAAGGGCGAGGTCTCGCTGGTCGTCCGGGGCGGGAACGCCCTGGAGCCGCCGGACCTCGACGAGACCGTGGAGAGGGCCCGCTGCTACGTCTCCGAAGGGTCATCGCCCTCCAGGGCCGCCGCCCGGGCTGCCCGGGAGACGGGCTGGAAGCGCGGCGAGGTCTACGACCGGCTCGTGGGTGCGTAGCTGGGGAGCTCTGCCCCCCTGTATACCCCCCTGTATAATGCCGGACGTACCGGTACCCGGAGCAAAGGCGGCGCCATGTTCGTAGACTCTCACACGCACCTCCTTAGGCTGGACGTCTCGCCGGAGGTCGCGGTAGAGGAGGCCGCCCGGGAGGGGGTCTCCGCGGTGGTGAACATCGGGACCGGGATCGAGGACTCGCGGAGGGGGGCGGAGCTCGCGGCGGTGCTGCCGAACGTGTACTCGGCGGTCGGCGTCCACCCGCACAACGCGGGTACGTACACGGCGGGGGACCTCGAAGCCCTGGCGGAGCTCTCGGAGTCCCCGGGGGTGGTTGCGCTCGGGGAGGTCGGCCTCGACTACTACCGGAACGACTGGTCGGAGGAGATACAGAAGGCGCTCTTCGCCGACGCCATATACCTCGCCA
>JACCZN010000077.1 GCA_013695915.1 Rubrobacter sp. | reverse complement strand
AGAGGAGGTCCATGTAGGCGTCCACGGACTCCTCGACGAGCGTCTGCACGGCGCTCCGCTGTTGCTCGGCGCGCTCCACGAACTGCTGGGTCAGCGCCCGGTTGCTCTCGGCCTGCTGGCGCACCTCACGGGTCACGTCGCTCATTACGCCCTGCGCGTACCGGATGTTCCGGCTCTGCTGAGCTACGGCCTGATCCAGGACCACCTTGTACGAGTCGCCGGTCGCCCGCGCTACCTGCTCGGCTGCCCTGTTGGCTTTCTCTATGCTGGCCATCTCTGTTCCTCCTCTGTGTCTAACAACTCTAAGCCTGTGTGATTTACTATATGCAGTTTACACCTATATTCCGGATTGTCAAGTGATTTCCTGGAGGCCCCGGCGGCGGTAGGCTTATGAGAGCTATGGGCTGGTAGCCAGGGCGACGAGCAGGGGTACGGCGACGATGGTAGCCGTCAGGCGCACGAGGTGGATGGAGGCTACCGTCACCATGTCGGCCTCGTTCTCCGAGGCGGCGGAGATGAGTGTGATCATACCTCCCGGAGCCGCGGCGAAGGTGGCGGTCTGCGTGCTGTATCCGGCGAGCCGGTGCAGGAGGTAGCTCGCCAGGAGCCATAGGAGCATCTGAGCGGCGGTGAACAGGGCCGCAGCTCCGGCGAGCGAGGCGAGGGCTTCGAAGAACTCCTCGGAGACCCCAAGCCCCAGCACCGCGCCGACGAACGCCTGCACCCCGAGCCCGAACCTCCGTTCCGGTACCGGACCGTCGGAGAGGAGACGGACTGCGGCGGCCCCGAGCAGGGCCCCCACGACCCCGCCGGCCGGTAGAGGGGTCAACGAGCCTGCCAGGCCGCCCGCCAGTCCGGCCAGGACCACGAGCCACAGTCTAGCGGTGCCGCCTGCCGCTTCTTCTTGCGCCCCTGGTGCGCGGTGGTTGCCTGCTCTCCGCTGCAGGCCGGCCACCAGCAGGTTGACCGCCGCTATGACCACCAGCAGGCGGGCCAGGTGGACGGCGGCTACGGCAGGTCCGTCGGCCCCCATGGTAGCCCCGATGGAGGCCATCTCCGTGAGGCCGCCCGGGGCCGCGGAGAACAGGGCCGTCGGGAGGTCTATCCCGGTCAGGTAGACCGCCGCGAGCGCCGTCCCCGCGCCCAGACCCACGAACGCGAGGGCCAGGGCCGCGGCGGGTACCAGGGAGCGCGCCCCCGAGCGCAACGAGTGGGGCGTGATCCTGAGCCCCACCAGGATGCCGATCAGGATCTGCAGGAGTAGGTCGGCCGCCGGGAGAGCGGGTACCTCGGGGAAGCCCTGGAGGGTCAGCGCCCCGCCTACCCCCGCGAGAGCGCCGGTTAGCGTCCCCGCCGGGAGCCGGAGCCTGTGCCCGAGGTACGCACAGACCAGGCCGAGGGCCAGCGCCGGGAAGATTCCTGTAACGATATCTATCTCTGTAGCTCCTCCTCCAGAGGTCCCGGGAGCGTCCCGCAAGCCCCGGAGAGTATGCGCCCGATACCACCCTGCCGCCAACCCCGGTAGAGGCCGGCCGTAAGGTATCGTAGGGTGAAGACCCGGCGAGACCACAGGGAGAGCCCGCGAACGGAGGTTTCATGTTCGACTACTTGGAGCACCACCCGAACAGCGGGAGCTACACGCTCCTGGAGAGGATGGAGGGCAGCGTGCCCGGCTACCTCTCCTACACCGCCGAGGAGGGCGAGGTGCTCTGCGCGTTCAAGAGCCCGGCCGAGGCCGCGCAGTTCTACGAGGAGTGGCACCACCAGATACCGGGCGAAGGATGGGCCCCGTCCGTTCTCGAAAGGGCGGACCTGATCGAGGTCCTCGAAAACTTCGACCTCGTCTCCATCAACCCCCGGCCGACGCCGGGCTCCACGGAGTACCTGCTCACCACCGCGGACTTCGAGAGATCCCTCGGAGAGCCCGGTTAAAGCCCCCGCGCAGCCTGGAAGCCGGGGGCCACTTTACACCCGGCACAAACTAGCTTAATATTACATAACATTGTTTAACAAAACCGCACGGTCGTAGAAGGGGGAGGTTGCGGTAGAGAGGAAGAGATGAGACCGAGAAGCGTGACTCTGATCCTGATGATGCTGGCCCTCGTGGCGCTGGTCGCCGCGTGCGGGACCTCCGGGGAGCCTGACGCGGAGGGAGCGGAGAGCGGGGAGCCCGCCACAGAGGAGAATGCCTCCTCCGGTGAGGAGACCGTGGAAGAGGAGACTCGTTCCGAGGAGGAGCCCGTCGAGGAGCCTGCGGAGGAAGGCAGCCCCGAAGAGGAGGAGCCTGCCGAGCAAGCGGCCGAGGTGCCAGAGGACACGTCGCTCAAGCTCAGCGTACCGAAGATGGACCGGGTGGAGGACGATGAGATCCCCGTCGCCGCCTACAACGACGAGCAGCGCCTCAGGGACTACACGGCGATACATCTGGAGGGCACGGGCTTCCCCTGGCAGGAGGAGGCGAACGTCTACGTGGCCGGACACCGGCTCGGCTACCCGAACACCGACAGCTTCCTCGCCTTCTACGACATCGACGAGCTCGAGGACGGCGACGAGGTAATCGTCACCGACGCCAACGGCACCGAGTACGTCTACGAGGTCTTCCGGGAGATAGTGGTCGGCCCCGCCGACGTCCACGTCGTAGAGCCGATGGAGGGCCGGAACATAATAAGCCTGCAGGCCTGCACCCTCCCGGACTACTCCAAGCGCATCATCGTCCAGGCCGAGCTCAAGGAGGAGCTCCGGGCGAGCTAGGCTCCGCCGAATGCTGCTTGGCCTCGACCTCGGCACGGGCTCCGTGAAGGCCCTCCTGATGGAGCCTTCCGGGACCGTGGTCGGGGAGGGCAGCGCATCCTGTACGGTACGGTCCCCCCATCCCGGGCGGGCCGAGTCCCGGCCGGAGGAGTGGCTGGAGGCCGCCGCAGCCGCCGTCCGGGCATCCGGCGCCGGGGAGGTAGAGGTGACGGCCCTCGGGCTCTCCGGACAGATGCACGGGGTCGTGCTCTCGGACGCCGCGGGTACCCCGCTGCGGCCCGCCGTGCTCTGGGCCGACGCCCGTTCTGCGGGGGAGCTCGAAGCCTACCGCAGCCTCGACACCGGGCTCCAGAGGCGGCTGGCGAACCCGCCCGCCACCGGCATGGCCGGGCCGAGCCTCCTGTGGCTCCGGGACAACGAGCCCGGGAGCTACCGGGCGGCCCGCTGGGCGCTCTCCCCAAAGGACTGGCTGCGGCTGCGGCTCACCGGGGAGGCTGCTACCGAGCCCTCGGACGCCTCGGCCACCCTCCTCTACGATCTGGAGGCCGACGGCTGGTCGGCGGAGGCGGCGGAGAGGCTCGGGCTGCGGCTGGATCTCCTGCCCCCGCTCGTCGCCTCGGGCGTGGCTGCCGGACGGCTTCTGCCGGAGCCCGCGGAACTATTAGGTCTCCCGGCGGGCCTTCCGGTGGCGGCCGGTGCGGGGGACGCTGCGGCCGCGGCGCTTGGCGGCGGTCTCCTGTACTCCGGGCCCGTGCAGCTCACGGTGGGGACGGGAGCCCAGATCCTGGCTCCTGGGCGGGATCTCTCCGCGGACCCTGCGGGCCGCACCCATCTCTACCGGGCGGCGGCTCCCGGGTACCAGTACAGGATGGCCGCCGTGCAGAATGCCGGGCTCGCTCTGGAGTGGGTACGCGGGGTGCTCGGCATCTCCTGGGAGGAGCTGTACAGGGAGGCCGCCACCGCGCCGCCCGGATGCGGAGGCGTCACCTTCCTGCCACACCTCACCGGAGAGCGGACTCCGCACCTGGACCCCGCGGCCCGCGGAGCCTGGGCCGGTCTCGGCTTGGGCTCGGAGAGAGCACACTTCCTGCGGGCCGCCCTGGAAGGAGTAGCCTTTGCCCTGCGCGCCGCGCTCGAAGCCCTGGAGGTTGCCGGTACACTCGTTCCGGAACTGCGTCTTGCGGGCGGGGGTACAGCCACGGAAGCCTGGCGGCAGATGTTGGCCGACGCCCTGGAGCGCCCGCTCCTCACGCTGCCGGATGAGACCGCCCGCAACGCTTCAGCCCGCGGCGCGGCGCTCCTCGCGGGTCTCGCCGCCGGTGTCTATGGGAGCGTAGAGGAGACCCTGACGCTTGCGCCGGAGCCCTGCGGCATCGTGCGCCCTCGGGAGCCGGGGCTGTACGGAGAGGCGTACCAACGCTACCGTGCGCTCTACCCCCGGCTCTCCGGGTGGCCTGGGGATTAGAGACGGCAGCCGTGGTGTGGGAGGGCTCCTGTAGCCTACCCGGAGAACTCGCGGACGGTGGTCTCGGGCCGGACGTCGGGTACCCGGCGGAGGAGCAGGAAAGAGATGACTAGGGTAACGGCCAGGGAGAGAACGGCTATCCTGTAGGCGCCGGTACCGAGCCCATCGAAGACCGTCAGAATCACCCCAGCCGTCGCGGGGCCGGTAACGGCGGAGAACCGACCCGCGAGGCCGTAGAAACCGAAGAACTCCCCAAGCTTCTCCGGTGGGGCGAGGGCAACCAAGAGGGCCCGGCTCACCACCCAGGTTGAGCCCAGGGCGATACCAGCCAGCGGACCCACCGCGAGCAGCATCCAGGCCTCGGTGGCGGCGGTGGCCAGAAACACGGAGACCAGCCAGAGCACGACCACGCCCATCATGGTCCTCCGCGGTCCCTGGCGGTCAGAGAGGAACCCGGCTCCGGTCGCGCCCAGCGCGGCGAATACGGTGGAGAAGAGGAGGAGGTTCCGGATCTCCGCCTGCTCCATCTCGAAGACGACCCGCCCGTAGAGCGACATGTTGGAGACTACGGTGTTAGCCGTGTCCGTGAAGAGGATGGTCGCAAGGATAAAGGCGCCCATGCCGGGGTAGGTCCGGATCTCTCGCAGGGTACGGAAGACGCCCCGGTAGGCCGAGATCACCCCGACCGGCCGCGGCTCACGTATCCGGCGGTCCGGGACGAAGAGGAAGAGGGGCAGGCTGAAGAGGAGGTACAGCACGGCGGTCGGGAGGAAGGCGTTAGCGTTCTGCTCCTCGTCGTCCAGCCAGAAGCCGAGCGGCCCCAGAAGGGAGCGCACCCCTTCCGGGTCCGTCACGAAGAACGTCAGGAGCACCAGGGCTGAAAGAGCCCCGACGTAGCCCGCCGCCGCCCCGTAGCCGCTCACCCGTCCCGTCCCCCGCTCGCCCGCGACCGAGGGGAGCAGGGAGTTGTAGAAGATCAGGGCCGACTGGTAGGTGAAGTTGCCCGCCACGAAGAGGGTCACCGCCATCGTCACGGTCCCGAAGAAGTTCATCCCGAAGACGCAGACGACCGAGATCAGGGTGAGCACCACGAGGAACGGCTTGCGGCTCTGCCGGAGGTCCCCGATGGCCCCGAAGACCGGCGCCGTCAGGACGACCAGGAACATCGCCGCCGCCGTGACGTAGTTGAAGAGGTCCGCGCCGCCCCCGAGTTCGTCCCCGAGCCACAGGGGGAAGAAATAACTCAGGATGCTGACGGAGAAGATGGTGTTGGCGAAGTCGTAGAGCGACCAGGAGAAGACGGAGAGAGAGGAGCCCCCACCCGTACCCCGCGTTGTGCCCTCTTCCTGCACGGTAGGGCACAAGTATACGCGAGGACGCCCCCGGGAGTCGGGTCCCGCGCGTGCGGGCGCGACGCTCGGCGCCCCGGTCCTTTATCAGCCACACGGGGCTGCCGGTGTTCGCCCGGGGACGGCCACACCCCGCGGAGGGCCTCTCAAGTAGGATAGCTCGCCCTACCCGCGGACGACCTCCGGAGCGAGAGGCCGGCGCGCCCGCGTGGTGGAGTTCGGCGAGTGGGTGTAGCTCTCTACCGGCTGGTACGCCAGCGGCGGAGGTAGACGTAGACGAGGACCGAGAGGAGCACCAGCCCCACGACCACGGGCCCGGCAGAGCGTATGGCCGTCACGAGCGTCTCCCAGTACTCGCCGAACAGGAAACCGACGGTACCCACGAGCATGGCCCACAGGATCACGGCCAGCATGTCGAAGGCCAGAAAGCGCGGGTAGCTCATGCCCGTAAGCCCGGCGGTCAGCGGGATGGCAGCCCGGAAGCCGGGGACCAGGCGCCCGAGTACCACCGTCTTGCCGCCGTGGGTGTTGAAGTACTCCTCCGCCAGGGCCAGGTACCTCGGGGCCCCCAGCCGTCGCGGGAGGCGGAGCTTGCTCGCCCGGCTCGCAAAGCGGCGGCCGCCGATGCGTCCCGTCCAGTACATCGTGTTCTCCGAGACCATGGCTCCTATCACACCCGCCAGCATCACGAGCCCCAGGTTAAGGCCATTGTTCGCGAAGAGCCCCCCCGCCAGCATCACGATGTCGCCTGCGCTCGGGATCCCGAAGTCCACGGAGGCCCCGAGAAAGACGATCAGGTACCCGTGCTCCGAGAGCAGCCCCGATACGAAGTCGTACAGAGCCTGCGGCGAGTCCGGGATGACCGCCAGCAATGCCGAAGTTGGTGCGGTGAGGCTCACTAGAACAAGAGTTTATACTCATTGCCGGTCGGGTCAAAATGCCGCGTCTCCGGAAGCTCTTCTCGCCTCCGGTATTGCCTGCCGCGCTACTCTGCTATACTTGCGCCGCAATCTGAGGTTGGGTTCATGCAGGATGGAGAGGCCGTCCGGAGAGAAGGACGGAATTTTCTTTGATCTGCGAGCCCCGGAAGAGAAAGGTGGGCTCACGATATGGCCCAGGGAACGGTAAAGTGGTTCAGCGACGAGAAGGGCTACGGCTTTATCTCGCCGGATGACGGTGGGGAGGATCTCTTCGTTCACTACACCGGCATAGAGGGCAGCGGCTTCAAGACGCTGGAAGAAGGAGCGAAGGTAAGCTACGAGGCCACACAGGGCAAGAAGGGGATGCAGGCCGAGAACGTCAACCCTGCGTAGATAGATAGAGACAGAGACGATTTCGAGCGAGCCGGGGCAGGTCCCCGGCTCTTTTTCTTGCCTGCCAAGGTCTTCTAGCTCAAGAGCAGGTAGAGCAGGGCTTTCTGGGCGTGGAGGCGGTTCTCAGCCTGGTCCAGGATGCGGCTCTGCGGGCCGTCTATGACCCCGGCGGTGACCTCCTCCCCGCGGTGAGCGGGGAGGCAGTGGAGAAAGATGGCGTCCGGGGCCGCGTGGCCCATCAGGGCTTCGTCCACCTGATACGGGGCGAACCTCTCCCGGCGCTCCGTGGCCTCGGCCTCCTGGCCCATGCTGGACCAGACGTCGGTGTAGACGGCCCGGGCGCCGGAGGCTGCCTCTCCGGGGTATGTGGTCAGGGCGGGCGCCGCGCCGAGCGAGCGGGCGAGCTCCACTACCTCCCCGGTGGGGGCGTGGCCCTCGGGGTGGGCTATGGTAAGGCGCGCGCCGGTCAGGGCGCAGCCTAGAGAGAGGGAGTGGGCGACGTTGTTGCCGTCTCCCACGTAGGCAACCTTGACACCTTCGAGGCTCCCGAACTCCTCCCGGAGGGTCAGGAGGTCTGCGAGGCCTTGGCAGGGGTGATGGAGGTCCGAGAGGCCGTTTATCACGGGCACGTCGGCGGCTGCGGCGAGCTCTTCGAGCTCCCCGTGGTCGAAGGTGCGGACCATTATGGCGTCTATGTAGCGGGCGAGGACCCGGCCGGTGTCCGACGGGGTCTCGCGCTGGCCCATCTGTATCTCTTCGGGGGTGAGGTGCAGGGCGTGGCCGCCGAGGTTGTACATGCCGACCTCGAACGAGACGCGGGTGCGGTTGGAGGGCTTCTGGAAGACCATGGCGAGCGTCTTGCCCCGCAGCGGCCCGTAAGGTATGCGCGACCGGCGGAGGGCCTTGAGCTTTACGGCCTCGTCGAGTATCTGCCGGACCTCCTCCGGGTCGAACTCCGCGAGGGTCAGGCAGTCACGGCCCGAGAGCGGACTCTGGGACGAGGGCTGGCCGTAGCTTTCGGCCGGTATCATGACGCTCCTCTCAGGCGACGGCCGTCCCGAGGCGGGCCTCCTCCGGGACGGCGATGAGGGAGTCCACGACCCGCCGCAGGATGTCGAGGGCGGTACGGACCTCTGCCCGCGTCACGGTGAGGGGCGGGGCGAACCGCAGGGTCCCGCCGCCGATGACGTTCAGGATCAGGCCCTCCTGCAGACACTTCTCGAAGACCTCCGGGGCCAGCTCCGGCCCGAGGTCAAGGCCGAGCAGGAGCCCCTCCCCGCGCACCTCCGCGCCGGGTACCCTGTCGGCGAGCGTCCGGAGGGCGTTCTTCATCACGCTCCCCTTGAAGCGTACCTCCTCCAGGAAATCGGGCTCGGAGACGACCTCCAGGACCGCCTTCGCCGCCGCCATCGCGAGCGGGTTGCCGCCGAAGGTCGAGCCGTGGTTCCCGGGGCCCAGGGAGGCGCACTCCTCCCTGGCGAGCATGGCTCCCACGGGCACGCCGCCGCCGAGGCCCTTGGCGCTCGTCAGCACGTCCGGGACGACGCCCGCGCCCTGGTAGGCGTAGAGGTGTCCGGTGCGGCCCGCGCCGGTCTGCACCTCGTCGAAGATGAGTAGCGCACCGTGTGCGTTGCAGAGCTCCCGCAGCCCCTGTAGAAAGCCCTCGGGCGCGGCGTTTATGCCGCCCTCGCCCTGGATGGGCTCTACGAGTACCGCCGCGGTCTCCGGTCCGACAGACTCCCGGGCGGCGTCGAGGTCGCCGAAGGGCGCGTAGGCGAAGCCGCCGAGCATCGGGCCGAAGCCCTCGTGATAGGACGCCTGGGCCGTCGCGGAGAGGCCGCCGTAGGTGCGGCCGTGGAAGCCCCTGGTAAAGGTGAGGACCTCGTGCTTGTGAGGGCCGTGCCCGGTGTAGGCGTGCTTGCGGGCCAGCTTTATGGCGGCCTCGACGGCCTCGGTGCCGGAGTTGCAGAAAAAGACCCGGTCGAAGTCCGTCTTCTCCGTTAAGAGCCCGGCGACCTCCTTCTGCAGCGGTATTTCGTAGAGGTTCGAGCAGTGTATGAGGCTCGCGGCCTGCTCCTGGACGGCTTCGACGAGCGCCGGGTGGCCGTGGCCCAGGGAGTTGGTCGCTATACCGGCTATAAAGTCCAGATAGCGGCTGCCGCGCGCGTCGGAGAGCCAGCTCCCCCGGCCGCTCACCGGGGCGATGTTCATGCGCTTGTAGGTCTCCATCACGGCGGTATCTTTCATGCCGCGGCTCCTTCCGATATTAGAGTTCCGATCCTGGCCCCGGCCAGGGCGCCCGAGAGCGTGCCTGGACGGTTGCCGTTGACGATGCGGGCCTGGACCCCGCCCCGCGCGGCGGTCGCTGCCGCCCGGAGCTTCGGGACCATGCCGCCGACCGCGAGGCCCTCCTCGACGTAGCCCTCGCATTCGGAGGCGGGTATCTCCGCCACGGGCGAGCCGCCGTCGAGCAGCCCGTCCACGTCCGTCAGGAAGAACAGGTGCCCGGCCCCGAGCCCCGCGGCGAGTGCCGCCGCCGCGTCGTCGGCGTTTACGTTGTACGCGCCCTCCGGTCCGGCCCCGAGAGGCGCGATCACGGGCACGAAGCCCCCCTGCCAGAGCGCCTCCACGAGGCGCGGCTCCACCTTCTCCACGGCCCCGACCCGCCCGAGGCCCGGGACGGGCGCCACCCGGAACGTCGGCCCGTCGGTGCCGGAGATCCCGGCGGCCGGTATGCCCAATGCGTTGAGTTCCCGCACGAGCGACTTGTTGACCGATCCCGCGTAGACCATCTCCGCGACCTCGAGCGTCGCCTCGTCCGTGACCCGCAGGCCCTCCCGGAACCGGGTGGGGATGGCGAGCGCCTCCAGCATCCGGGTGAGCTGCTGGCCGCCGCCGTGTACGAGCGCCACGGGCCGGGAGTCCTCGCCGGCGAGTATCTCCGGCAGGTCTTCCAGGGCCCCGCCCGCGAGGGCTCCGCCTCCGATCTTCACGACCACTGGCTTCCTCGCCCTCACGTCCGGTAGCTCCCGTTGATCCTGACGTACTCGTAGGTGAGGTCGCAGCCCCACGCCACGGCGCCCGACTCCCCCTCCCGCAACCGCGCCGTGATAATTACCTCGTCTCCGGCGAGCGCCCCGTTGGCCTCGGCCTGATCGTGCGGCGCGGGCTCCCCGGCGGAGAAGACCTTTACCGGTCCGAAGTAGAGGTCCAGGTCCTCCGGGTCGAAGGTGCCCCCAGAGTACCCCATCGCCACGAGTACCCGCCCCCAGTTGGCGTCTTCCCCGGCCACGGCGGTCTTTACGAGGCTGCTCCCGACCACGGACCTGGCGAGCGCCGCCGCCGAGGCCTCGTCCCGCGCGCCTTCCACCCTCGCCTCGATGAGCTTCGTCGCCCCCTCGCCGTCCCGCGCTATCTCCTTTGCGAGCGTGCGGCACACGTCCCCGACCGCCTCCATGAAGAGGGGATACCCGGCGGACGCCTCGGTGAGAGGCTCGTTCCCGGCGGCCCCGTTGGCGAGGAAGAGGGCCATGTCGCTCGGGGAGGTGTCGCCGTCCACGATGACGCGGTTGAACGTCTCCTCGACGGCTTCCCGCAGGGTCTCCCGGAGGCAGGCCTCCTCCACGGCGGCGTCGGTGGTCAGGAAGGCGAGCATGGTGCCCATATCCGGCTCTATCATCCCGCTGCCCTTTGCCGTGCCGCCGACGGTGACGGTCTCGCCGCCGAGCGCTACCTGAACGGCGGCCTCCTTGGTCCGGGTGTCGGTCGTCAGGATGGCCTCCGCGAAGCCCGCGCCGTCCCGCGAGAGGCCGGCGGCGGCCTCTTCGAGCCCCAGCGTCACGCGGTCCATCGGCAGGTGCTCCCCGATCACACCGGTCGAGGCCACGGCGACCTCCTCGTTCGCGAGCCCCAAGAGCCCGGCCGCAGCGGCCTGCGTCTCGTAGGCGGCCTCCACGCCCCGCCGGCCGGT
>JACCZN010000018.1 GCA_013695915.1 Rubrobacter sp. | reverse complement strand
GGTGAGGCCTGGTGAGAGAGGCCGGCGGCCGCGGAGCCCGGCGATGGCGGCGGGACTAGCCGATCATGTCTGGTCGCTGGTGGAATGGGTATCGTTTCCGGTCATTCAACGCGTGTAGGACACCAGGGACAAAACCCTGCATGCAATAATGCCAAGCTCTGGCTGCGTAGTCAAGAGCCGCTGAATTCACGGGTTTATGCTGGCGTTCTCTCTGCGTGCCCAACATCTCGATGCGGTGGGCGGCCGGTTGTAGAATTGGCCCCACAAAGGCGAGTGGAGAGAGGTAGAGCGTGGACAGCGCAAAGAAGGACCACGAGAGCCGCCAGAAGGAGTCCGGTATAGAGGTGGAGCCGCTCTACGGCCCGGAGAGCCTCGACGGCTTCGACTACCAGGAGAAGCTCGGTGACCCGGGGGAGTACCCGTATACTCGCGGCCCGTACCCGAGCATGTACCGCGGCAGACCGTGGACCATGCGCCAATACGCGGGCTTTGGGACGGCCAAAGAGACCAACGAGCGCTTCAAGTACCTCATAGAGCAGGGGCAGACCGGCCTCTCGGTGGCCTTCGACCTCCCGACCCAGATGGGCCGGGACTCGGACCACCCGCTCACACTCGGCGAGGTCGGGAAGGTCGGGGTGGCTATAGACTCCCTGGAGGACATGCGCGAGCTCTTCGACGGCATACCTCTCAAGGACGTCTCTACCTCCATGACCATCAACTCCACCGCCTCTATACTGCTCCTGCTCTACACGCTCGTCGCCGAGGAGCAGGGCGCGACGGCAGAGGAGGTCTCCGGCACCACCCAGAACGACATCCTCAAGGAGTACCTGGCCCGGGGCACATACATCTACCCGCCGGAGCCCTCGATGAGGGTCACGACGGACATGTTCGCCTACTGCGCCGGGGAGTCACCGCGGTGGAACACTATCTCCATCTCCGGATACCACATCCGGGAGGCGGGCTCGACGGCGGTCCAGGAGCTGGCCTTCACGCTCTCCAACGCCATAGCCTACGTCGAGGCCGCCGTGGAGGCCGGGCTCTCCGTGGACGAGTTCGCCCCCCGGCTCTCGTTCTTCTTCAACGCCCACAACGACCTCTTCGGGGAGGTCGCCAAGTACCGGGCGGCCCGCAGGATGTGGGCCAGGATCATGCGCGAGAGGTTCGGCACCACGAGCGAGAAGAGCCTGAAGCTGCGCTTCCATACCCAGACCGCCGGTTCCTCCCTGACCGCTCAGCAGGCGGAGAACAACATCGTCCGCACCACCGTTCAGGCGCTCTCGGCCGTCCTCGGTGGAACTCAGAGCCTGCACACCAACGGCTACGACGAGGCCCTCGCCCTCCCCACGGAGCACAGCGCCCGCATAGCCCTCCGCACCCAGCAGATACTCGCCAGCGAGGGCGGCCTCACCGACACCGCGGACCCTCTGGGCGGCTCGTACTACGTAGAGTCCCTCACCGACGCCGTCGAGGAGGAGGCCTGGCGCTACATAGAGCAGATAGACGCGTTGGGCGGCTCCGTAAAGGCCATAGAGAACGGCTTCATGCAGCGCGAGATCGAGGAGGCCGCCTTCCGCTACCAGCGGGAGGTAGAGAAGGAGGAGCGCACCATCGTCGGCGTCAACCGCCACACCACCGCCGAAGACCCCGATATGGAGCTCCACACCGTGGACGAGTCCATCAGGGAGATGCAGTCCGAGAAGATAGCGAAGCTCAAGGAGACCCGGGACAATGTCGGTGTCGAGGAGTCTCTCTCCCGGCTCAAACAGGCTGCGCAGGGCGGGGAGAACCTGCTCTACCCGATGAAAGACGCCCTAGCCCGCTACGCCACGCTGGGAGAGGTCTCGGATACCCTGCGGGAGGTCTTCGGCGAGTACCGGCCGTGATGCAGGGGCGTTAAAGTTCTGAGACGGACTGGCCGATAAGTATCCTGTAAGGGGGTAGCATCACAGGCTGCGAAAAGGCAACCCCGTCGTGAGGCGGGTACGCAAAGCTGCGAGCCTCGCCCCGTAGCAAGACCGAAGTGGTCGAGCTACCGAACAGGAGGGGGCTGTGAGGCCTCACGAACAGGAGGCCGGTATGCCCCGTTAGTTTAGCATGAGCTGCGCTTCGATACTTCTCGTGGTCGTCGCGTTCTCAGCGAGCTTCGCCGGGGGAGAGGCCGGGGCTCAGCCCGAGCCTCCCGAAGAGCCCAGCTTCCAGACGCCGGAGGACGCGGAGTTCGCGCCCGGCCAGATCATCGTCAAGCTAGAAGAAGGTGTACCGGAACGGGCCCTGGACGCCCTGAACCGCCGGAACAACGCCCAGGTGGAAGAGGGGCTTCCCGGCCTGCTGACGGCCGTCGTGGACCTCCCGGACAACCTCCCGGTGGAGCAGGCGGTGCAGCGGTACGAGGCCGACCCGGCGGTCGAGTGGGCGGAGCCGGACTTTATCCTACAGCCGAGCGACGTCACCCCGAACGACCCCGGGTTCTCCGACCTCTACGGTCTCAACAACACCGGCCAGAGCGGCGGCACCGAGGGCGCGGATATCAGCGCGCCGGGGGCGTGGTCCGTGACCACCGGCAGCGAGGATACAATCATAGCCGTCATAGATACGGGCGTGGATGTAGAGCACCCGGACCTCGAAGGTAACGTGTGGACCAACCCGAACGAGTCGGCCAACGGCCGGGACGATAGCGGCAACGGCCTCGTGGACGACGTGAACGGCTGGGACTTCCACAACGACGACAACAGCGTCTACAACGAGGAGGACGGCGACGAGCACGGTACGCATGTGGCCGGGACCGTAGCCGCCGAGGGGGACAACGAGGTCGGCGTGACCGGCGTTAACTGGCAGGCCCAGATCATGCCGCTCAAGTTCCTCGGTCCCAGCGGCGGTTTCACCTCCAACGCCGTAAAGGCCATAGACTACGCCGTAGACAACGGCGCCACCATAAGCAACAACAGTTGGGGCGGAGGCGGGAGGTCCCAGGCCCTGCAAGACGCCATCACCCGCGCCGGGGAGGCCGGACACCTCTTCGTGGCAGCCGCCGGTAACGCCGGCAACGACAACGACGCCAACCCGTTCTACCCGGCCTCCTACGACAACGAGAACATAGTCTCCGTAGCCGCCACGGACAGTAACGACCAGATCGCCAGCTTCTCCAACTTCGGGCAGAACAGCGTGGACCTGGGAGCACCCGGCGTGCGGATAGTCAGCACGCTCCCGGGAGACAATTACGGTGCGTTTAGCGGCACCTCGATGGCGGCGCCGCACGTAGCCGGCACGGCCGGCCTGCTCAAGAGCACGGACTCCGGCCTGGACGCGGCGCAGTTGAAGCAGCAGATGCTCGAAAACACCGACAGGCTCTCCAGCCTGGAGAACCGGGCCGTCACCGGGGGACGCCTGAACGCCGCAGATTCCCTGAGCCTCGAGGAGGTGCCGCCGCGACCCACGGAGACCAACGTCTCCGCCGGTCGCTCGGTGCTGGTCTTCGGACAGGGGACGAACCTCTTCGGAGGTTTGACTGATTCCTCTGGCGAGCCCGTTGCCGGTGAGGAGGTCGTCTTGCTCCAGCGGCCCGTAGATCAGGACCGGTTCCGTCCGGTGTCGGACGGCGCGGTCACCACCGACTCCAACGGACGCTTCGTGGTGAGAGGGGTGAGTCCCCAGAAGCACACCATCTACCGGGCACGGTTCGCCGGCAAAGAAGCGGAAGGTCTGGAGCCGTCCATAAGCGGCCCCGAGCGCGTGAACGTCAGGGTACGGGTCGGCCTGCAGGTCAGGAATCAGGAGATCCAACTCGGCCAGCGTCAGGGCATGGCGGGACGGGTGTTCCCGGGCAAGGAAACTCGGGTAAGGCTGGTAACTACGCGCAACGGTGAGTTCTTCGATGCCCGCTGGCGTCCACTCGACGGCAACTCCATCTACCGGCACGTGTTCCAGTCTCCCCAGCCCGGTATCTACCGCGTAACGGCCACGTTCCCCCGGGACGACGAGCACCTGGGCAACCGCAGCCCGCAGAGGAGCTTCCGGGTAGTCCGGTAACCTGGAGGGCTCCTCGCTGGAGCGTGGGCGGCCGTATGGTAAGATCGCCCCAGCAACACGGCGCAGGTTCCGTGGTGCTGGCTGTCTGCCGGTGCACCGCTTCCAGAGGAGGTTTTATAACAGTGGTTGACTGGTTCCGCAGACGCGGCGGCAAGAAGGGCGCAGAGCAGGACGACCCCGTTCGGGAAGAGCAGGCCGACGCCTGGCAGGCTTCCCAGGCCGGCCCGGAAGGGTCTCGGCCGGCGGAGACCTTCGATGCCGGGGAGGAGACGGCCTCTCACCTCGTGGACCGGACCCCGCAAGAGGAAGGCCCGGTCGAGGCCTTCTCCGAGGCCGGTATCCGCGAGGCGCTGAAGGACGTGCGGGACCCCGAGATCGGGCGGGACCTCATCTCCCTGAACATGGTCCGGACCGTCGAGATCGAGGGCGGCTCCGTTACCGTCGGCGTCGCGCTGACGACCGCCGGCTGCCCGATGAAGCACCGCATCATCACGGACATCCAGGACCGCCTCAAGGAGATAGAGGGCGTGAACGAGGTCGAGGTGGACTTCGGGGTGATGACCGACGAGGACCGGCAGAACCTCCTGACCTCCCTGCACGGCGGTCCCTCGGAGCTCGCGCCGGCCTTCAAGGACGAGTCCCGGACCCGCATCATCGCGGTGGTCTCCGGCAAGGGCGGCGTCGGCAAGTCGACCGTGGCCGTGAACCTCGCCTCCGCGCTGGACCGGGCCGGGCACTCCGTGGAGGTGCTCGACGCCGACGTACACGGCTCTTCCATACCGGTGATGCTCGGCTCCCTGGAGAAGCCGAACGTGGTCGGCGGTGTCATCTTCCCCATAGAGTCCCCGCAGGGGCTGAAGTTCATCTCGATGGGCAACTTCGTGGACCAGGGCCAGGCCATCATCTGGCGCGCGCCCATAGTGAACAAGGCCCTCACGCAGTTGATGCGCGACGTCTACTGGGACGAGCCGGACTTCATCATAGTGGACATGCCGCCCGGCACCGGAGACGTGGCCCTTACGGTGGCCCAGATGATCCCGAAGGCCGAGGCCCTGGTAGTCACGACGCCGCAGGCCGACGCCGCGAGGGTCGCGGTCAAGGCCGGGAAGATGGCGGTACAGGCCCACCTCAAGCTCTCCGGCGTGGTGGAGAACATGAGCTACGTGGAGTGCCCGGACTGCGGCAAGGAGATGAAGATCTTCGGCGGCGACGGGGGGAACCAGGTCTCCGGTGAGCTTGGGACCGAGGTCCTGGGCCGCATCCCGATCCTGCCGGACCCCTCCGGGGAGCCCGGAAACTCCATCTTCGAGACGGACAGCCTGCCGGCCCGGGCCTTCGACGAGATCGCCGCGAGCCTCGCCCGCGCCAGGTCACGCAAGCGGATAAAGGTCGTATAGCGACCGTCCCACCGGGCAAGCTGCCCCGAACGTGAAGAGGCCCCAGGCGGCGTAGCCTGCCGGGGGCCTCTTCGCCGTCCGCCACCGCGGGAGAAGGGAGGTCCCGTGGGCGGGCGGTAGGCGCTTCTAGCTGCTGTGAAGTACCTCGACGAGCTCCTGCACGTCGCCCGCGCTCTCCCGGAGAGCGGCCTGCTCGCTCTCGGAGAGGTCCAGCTCCTGGATGGCCTCGATGCCCGCGGAACCTAGCTTCACCGGGACGCCCACGAAGAGGTCGTTCAGGTCGTACTCGCCCTGCAGGTAGGCCGCGCAGGGCAGGATGCGCTTCTGGTCGAGGAGGATGGCGTCGACCATCTCCACGGAGGCCGCGGAGGGCGCGTAGAACGCGCTGCCGGTCCCCAGCAGACCCACGATCTCGGCCCCGCCCTGGCGTGTGCGCTGGACTATGGCCTCTACCCGGTCCTCGGGCAGGAGCTCCGTGATGGAGACGCCCCCGACGGTCGCCATGCTGGGCAGCGGGACCATAGTATCCCCGTGGCCGCCGAGCACCAGGGCGAAGACGTCCCTGACGGAGACCTCGAGCTCCCGGGCGATAAACGTGCGGTAGCGGGCCGTGTCCAGGATGCCCGCCATGCCGACCACCCGCTCGCGCGGGAACCCGCTAGTCTCCAGCGCCACGTGGCACATCGCGTCCAGCGGGTTCGCCACCACCACGAGGATGGCGTCCGGGGAGTGAGCTACCACCTGCTCCGTCACGCTGGAGACTATGTTCTGGTTCGTCTTCAAGAGGTCGTCCCGGCTCATGCCCGGCTTGCGGGGGCTGCCGCTGGTTATCACGACCACGTCGGAGCCCGCGGTGTCGGCGTAGTCGTTGGTGCCGATCACGTTGGAGTCGTAGCCGACCACGGGCCCGCTCTCCAGGATGTCCAGAGCCTTGCCCTGCGGCAGGCCCTCGACGATGTCCACGAGCACCACGTCCGCGTAGTTGCGCTCCGCCAGACGCTGGGCCGTGGTACCCCCGACGTTGCCGGCCCCGACTACCGTTACCTTGCTCTTTGCCACGTGGCCTCCTCTTCGTTCGGCGCTCCGCAATCTCTCTCACGTCTCGCGAATGATAGGTGAATTTGCTCCGGGTTGCCGCCCCGGGGCTGGAATAGAATACCTCTCAGAGCAGGCTGTCGGCGGCAAGGAGTACCGGTGGAGGTAAACCACGCAATAGCGACCCGGCGGAGCCTGGGACGGGTAACACAAGACCCGGTCCCGCGGGAGATGGTAGAGGAGATACTCGCCAGCGCCGTCCACGCTCCGAACCACAAGATCACGGAGCCCTGGCGCTTCCACGTCTTCGCGGGCAAGGGGCGCGGAGAGCTCGCGCGGGCCCGGGCGGAGCTCGCCCGCCGGGAGGCGGAGGCCGAGGGCGAGGAAGAGGACATGGCGGCGGGCAGGATCAGCCGCGAGCGCAAGAAGGCCTTCCGCGCTCCCCTGGTAATAGCGGTGATCTCCGCGGCCGGCCGGGAGGAGGTCGAGAGCCTGGAGAACTACGCCGCCTGCTGCGCCGCCGTACAGAACATGCAGCTAACGGCCCACTCCCTCGGCCTCGGGTCTATCTGGAGGACCGGGCCCGTCGCCTACCACGAGTACATGAGGGAGTTCTTCGGTCTGGAGGAGGGAGACAGGGTAGTAGCCTACCTGTACGTCGGGTACCCGGACATGGACGAGCGGCCCCGCTGCCGCAAACCCGCCCTCGAAAGCACCATCTGGCACGAGGAGTAGGAGAGTATTTCGGGGGCGGTGGTATGATCGTCCTGAGAAGACGCTTACACTACCGAAGGAGTAGACATGATAGGAAGGTTGATCCGCCGCGGCCTCATACTCGCCGCGCCGATTATCTGGCGCAAGATCCGGGAGCGAAGGAAGCGCCGCTAGCCGGACCAGTCCCTACTCGCCGTACGGGATGCCCTGAAAACCCTTCTCCGTGCGGCGGATGCTGACGAGGGAGTCCTTCGGCTCGTGGTACAGGATGACGGGGGCCTCGCGCTCCACGGCCTCCGAGAGGACCTCTATCCGGTTCCGGCGGGCGGCCTCCGGGTCCGTATCCACCCCGGCTATCGTGTCGGGGTCGAGGAAGATCTTGCTTGGCGCCAGGTCTGCGGTGAAGAGCACGCTCTCCTCTCCGGAGCCGATCCAGGAGATCTGGTGTCCCGCCGCGTGTCCGGCCCGGACCTCGGTCCTGAGACCGGCTACGATCTCCGTGCCGCCGTCGAGGAGCTCGCACCACCCCTCTTCGAGGCCGCGCTCCACCGCCGGGATGGCCTCCCGGCGGCCGTGACTCTCCTCCAGGTTCCTGGCCTCCTCCAGCGAAGCCTCCTGCACGTAGACGGTAGCCCGCGGGAAGCTCTCGCTCCTGAGTGCCCAGCCTACGTGGTCGGCGTCGAGGTGGGAGAGCACCACATGGGTCACGTCCGCCGGTGAGTAGCCCGCCGCCGAGAGGTTCTCGAGCAGGTTCCGCTCGCGCTGTAGCTCGTAGCTCTCCGCCAGGCTCTCCGGCAGCTCCGGGCCGAAGCCCGCGTCCAGCAGCACCAGGCTCTCGCCGGTCGCCACCAGGACGGGGTGCATGGCCCCCCGGATGCGAGCCTTCCTCGAACCGCCGAACAGGTTCCCCGCGTCGGTGATGAAGACCCCGTCGTCCAGGATGTGCACCGTCGTAGAGCCCAGGTATATCGCGTCTCTCGCCAAAGCCGTCCTTTCGCCACCTGCCGCCAGCACGCCAGAGGGTATCTTAATCGGTCTGCTCCCTACCGGCTCCAGGCCACGAGCATACCGCGAGTGTAAACTACTCTCCGTCTCGTACGTTTCCCGAACGACAGGCCATACGCGGACCCGTAGCAAGGAGGAGAGCATGGTGGACCGGAGCCGTCCGGCGCGCTATCAGGTAGGTGAAAGGGCGGCGCTCAAGGCCACCGGACAACCGGTCGAGATCCTGGAGGTCCGCCGAGCCGAGTTCATCCCGGACTTCGTCTACAAGGTCCGCGTGCTCGCCGAGCGTCCGGCCCGCCCGTACAACCTCTCCGTGCCCGAGCACGACCTGGCCGACGCCCCGGCCTAGAAGCGGTCTCCGGGTGAGGTAACGCTCAGGTACGCCACGTCCACCAGCGGCACCCCGGTCTCCAGGGCCTGATCCACGGCTCCCAGCAGGGCCTCGGCCGCGACCCCGGCGTCGGGGAAGTGGCTGTCGAGCAGGCGTGCCGTGCGGGCTATCTCGTAGAAGGAGAACCGCCGCCGCTCGCCGGTCAGCCGGTAGACCACCTCCAACTGCTCCAGCCGCAGCGAGATCAACTGCTCCAGCCGCCAGCGGATCTCGTCTCCCGTCAGGTTCATCGTCTGGTAGAGGCGGGCTATCTCCGCTATCCGTACCAGCGCCTCCGGGTGCTTCTGGAGCCTCCCGACGGTGCTCTCGTCCAGGTACCGGTGGCTCGTGATCCGGGCGAGAGAGAGCCGGCCTGCGCTGCCCTCGAAGCCCCGCAACTCTCTGTACCCGCCGGCCTCCCCGGCTGCGGAGGTGGATACGTCCTCTATACGGAGCTCGACCTCCCCGGCGAAGACGCGCGGCACATGACCTCCGGCGTAGTGCGCTATCTGGCGTGCCATGTCCCCGAGTTGCGGCGACCCCTCCCCGGCGTGGACCTCGACCCACCGCCGTGAAGTACCGGAGTACAGCCGTTCCAGCGCCCGCCACGTGGCGTCTCCCCGGAGGTCGAACTCTCCGGGGTTCTCGGTTACCACAGAGACCGCGAGCCCCGGTACATCATCGTAAGCCTCCCTCACGGCCGCTACAAAGCCGTCGAATTCCTCGTCTACCGCGCCCGACAGGTACCGGCGCCGTTCGGCGGGCAGCACGTACATCAGGCGGCTCTTGATCCGGCGTTCCTTGCCCTCGGCGGTCTTCAGGCCGTCGATGGCTTCGTAGAGCTCCCGGCGCCTCTCGAAGACGAGGGCGGAGAGACGCTCCACCTCCTCGTCCGCGCCGGTGGCCTCTTCCCACGCGTCGTCCCGGGCGGCGCAGACCGCGTCGTGGGCCTTCTCCGCCCGCATCACCGCCCGTTGCTGAGTCTCCCGCTCCCTCTGAGCCTCGCCGAGTTCCCGTTCCAGGGTCTCTATGGTGGAGGCCACTACACGACCTCGAGTTCCCTCTGTTCACCCATCACACTCTATTCTACAGAATTTCACCGGGCGTCGAGCCGCGCGGTGGCGCTGAGAGAACCGGGCGTGTGCGAGGATCGGGCCGATAGCTACCCGGGGACGGTGCCGTTATACTGGGCGCGGTTTCCAGCGAAGGGAGTTGATACGTGGCGCAGACAGTTACTCTTATACCCGGCGACGGTGTCGGCCCGGACCTCACGGACTCGGTAAAAGAGGTGGTCGCGGCGCTTGACGTCGGGATAGAGTGGGAGATCGCCGAGGCCGGGGAGACGGTAATGGAGAAGGAGGGGACCCCGCTGCCCGAGTCGGTGCTGGAGTCCATCCGCCGCAACCGGATCGCCATCAAAGGTCCCCTGACCACCCCGGTCGGCACGGGGTTCCGCTCCGTGAACGTCGCCCTGCGCAAGGAGCTGGACCTGTACGCCAACGTCCGGCCTTCCTTGAGCCTGCCCGGGATCGACATGCCCCACAAGAACATAGACATCATGCTCTACCGGGAGAACACCGAGGACCTCTACGCGGGTGTGGAGCACACCGTCGGAAAGCACGCGGCGGAGTCGATCAAGATCATCACCCGCGAGGGCACGGAGCGCCTCTGCCGGATGGCCTTCGAGCGCTCCAAGGAGCAGGGCCGCAAGCACATAACGGTCGTCCACAAGGCGAACATCATGAAGTACACCGACGGCCTCTTCCGGGACGTGTTCTACGAGGTCGGGAGAGAGTACGAGAACGACTTCGAGGAGATAGACGACCGCATTGTCGACAACATGGCTATGCAGCTCGTCATGAAGCCGAACGAGTACGATGTGCTCGTCTGCCCGAACCTCTACGGCGACATACTCTCCGACGAGTGCGCCGGGCT
>JACCZN010000319.1 GCA_013695915.1 Rubrobacter sp. | reverse complement strand
ACCAGCTCCTCCTCTGCGAGGTTGCCGCCTCCGGCTCCGCAGACTCTCCCGGGTCCTCTGCCCCTCTGGCGCTCTCCCCGGCGCTCTCCGCCTCGTCTGCGGCGGCTGGTGGGGCTTCGAGCTCCGGCATCCGCTCCAACGCCGCCGCCAGGAGCCGCCGGTTCTCCCGGTCGCGGGTGCTCGCCTGCTCTAGCTGGTCCCGGAGATATGCGTTCTCCGAGCGTAGCTGCTCGACTAGCTCACTGGACGATGTCTCGGAGGAGTCCTGTAGTGTCGAGTAATCGTCCAGCATGATGTGGACACGGCCGGCGGCGTCCTTCTCGTGGGCTATAGTCCCGCGCTGCACTCGCTTCCTGATGGCGTCCACACTGAGGCCGAGCACCCGCGCTGCCTCGTCCACAGTGACACGCTTACCGGACATGATCCCTCCCCCGGCATGACCACTACCAGGGGCATCATAGCGGGTCTGGGAGCGGAGCCGCCTATGCACCCCGGCTGAATACCGCTACTGAGAGGAAGGCACCATTGATATAGGATCGGCGGAGTACCGAAACAGTACCAAAACTCCTCTCAAAATTGCTCGCGGGCGCAATCTTCGGCGGGTCTTAGCGGCAAGGGCGTTACAAGCAATAAGCCGCATAGATACGCCTAATACTGGCATAACGGGCGCTCAGATGCTACAATAAGACTATGAAACATAAATATACCCCGGCGGTGCTACCCACACCCCGGGGCCGGCCCAAGAGGAGACAGCCTCATGGACAACACGAAGTCTAGCGCGTCCTCACGCGCTCCGACCACTCGAGAGGATCGCGGCCTCCAGCTCTTCCGCGGCCACAGCGCCGACATCTGGAGAGTAGAGCCTCACGTCTACCGGGTCCCGTCCTGCTCCAGCTCCACGACGATCTACCTGGTGACGACCAGGCAAGGGCGCGAGTTCTGCCCGTGCCCCGACCACTACTGGACCGGGCGCCGCTGCATGCACCTGGTCGCCGCTCAGACGTTCCGCGCCCGCTCCGGCGCGTGCGCAGACTGCAAGACCCTCGGGCTTCGGCGCGAGCTGTACGAGGTAGAGCCCGGACACCTCACCTGGTATGAGGGGGACGAGCTTTGCTGGACCTGCGCGGGCAAGGCGGGTGTCCGGTGAAGGCGGCAAAGGAGACAGCTTTCGCCGTCCTCGTCGGCCTGATAGTCGGGCTGGCGCTTGGGTGGGCCTACGGCCTCCCCGGTGCCCTGTAGAGAGGAGAGGAGAGAGCATGCTAGAACTGTTCACGAGCTTCTGGAACAACCCGCTGCTCCCCGAGGTGGACGCCGTGATGGTCAGCACCTCTCGCGGCGATCCGAGGCGGCGGTTACCGTTCAAATTCCGCAAGTCCTGGAGCCTGGCTCCGAGCCGCGAGACCTTCGAGGCGGCCGACGACTGGGACCGCTTCACCCGCCTGTACCGGAACCAGCTCGATGAGCTGGGCGTGGATCACATCGTGGGCGAGCTGCGCCGGGTCTCCGAGGAGGCGGGCGGGCTGCCGCTGGTATTGCTGTGTCACGAACGAGACCCGGCAGACTGTCACCGCGGCCTGTTCGCTGACTGGTACGAGCAGCACACCGGCAACCCTGTGCCCGAGCTTCAACCCGGCATGATCTCCCCGAAGTCCGGAGTAAGCTACCAGACGCGGCTCCTCTAGCCGTCGCGGCCACACAGGCCCCTCACAGCCCCGTCACGCGGTCCATCATCCGTACACACCCTTCCGGCGGCCCCGGCGGTCACACGGAAGCACACATCCCCCGATCCGGGAATCCCGGTGGCTCACTCCACACGCAGAAAGGCCGCCCGTGGGAAAAGGCAAGCACGGGCGGCCCGGGAGGAAGAACGCGGCAGTCTAATGCCGCTGGCGAGCTGATAGCAGACGTGCTATCATGGGGCAATGATAGGTAACCAAGAGGCGGAGGCGCGGTGTGTATACGGATAGAGCGAAGCTGATAGCGGACCTGATCGAGTCGGCGGGCTCGTCGGGACCCCCTCCGAAAAGCGCGGTGGCGGACCTGCGCGGCAGCCGCTCACAGCACCAGGTCGCTCTGAAGTCCGGGGTGCCGCAGGGCCACATCAGCAACATCGAGGCCGGGGTGCGGCCGCTGTCCAGGGAGGTTGCGTTGAAGCTCGCGCCCGCTCTGGGCACGACCGCAGACAAGCTGGAGACGGCGGAGACCCTCGCCAGGCTGTACCGGGAGGCCGCCGCCGGGCGTCTGGACCCGATGCGGGTGCTCGGGGTGATCCTGGACCTCGACGAGACGATGGAGAACAGCGACGCCGCCGACGCCGCTACGGACGCGCTCGTCGAGGTCCTCAGGGAGTCGCTCAGCAGCTATCAGCAAGAGCGCGAGAAACCCGCCGGGGGCTCGACCAAGAGCGCGAAGAAGCAGTCCACCCGCGACGGTAACGGGCTGCGCCGGAACAAGCCGTACGCACCGGGAGGAGGTCGCTAATGTTCGGCGAGTATGGCACGAGCATGAAGCGCACAGACGACAAGCGCGACTCCAGCGGGCGCCTGATCGAGAAGCCTCATGCTACTGGCAATCCTGCACCGGAGGCCAGCCGCAAGCGCGACCGGCAAGGATACCGGCTCGACAAGCCCAACGACCTGACCAGATGGAGGAGAGCGTGAGAACGACACCCCGCAGCTCGGAGGATCTACAGGGCCAAGCGCGGGAAGCGCAGCGGGACCTGTCCCAGCTCTCAGCCAGGGGGCGCGAGATACCTACCGAGATCGAGAGGGCCAGGAGCGAGGTGCGCAGGGAGCGCCGCAGGGGCGCGCGGGCCGGAGACCCCAGTTCCTCGAAGAGTGCGCAGCTCCTGGTGGATCGGCTGGAGGCGGAGCTCGAGGGCTTGCCCGAGGCGATCCACAGTCAAAGGCTGTACGCCATCGAGGTCGGCATAGCTGGTCAGGAGGCGCGGCGCCGGGAGTTGGAAGCGGAGATCCGTGAGGCGGAGGCGGAGGTTCAGCCCCTGGCCGATGCCGCACGGGACGCCGAGAAGGTGGCTCAGACGGCGAGTGCCGCGACTGATGCGACACGCCGTCACGAGCAGACGCTCAAGCAAGTGGAGGAGCGAGGACCGATGGAAAGCTAACCGGAGCTGTAGACTGAGAGGACAAACAAAAAGAGCGAGACCCGCCCTAGACGCCAAATCTACGGGGCGGGTCTCTCGAACAGCAAAGGACTCGATCGATGAAAACCCAGTCTCTCGGTAGCTGTGGGCAAAGTCTACCCCAGATACCCGCCGAAGACCACCAGACCATCCACGCAGCTATGCAGCTTGCAGATGATGCGTGGGCACTGTACCCGATCCACGCCGTAGACGCGCACGGAGTCTGCACCTGCCCGAAGGGGGTGGGGTGCGAAGATCCGGGAAAGCACCCGATGACGCGGGGCGGCTTCGGTGACGCTTCCTCTGACCCGGAGCGCATAGCGGAGCTGTTCTCCAACAGGCCCGGCGCCAACGTCGGTTTGAGGGCCGGCAAGGGCTCCGGTGTCGTGGTGCTAGACATAGACCCCAGGCACGGCGGCATGGAGACCCTGGAGCACCTGCAAGCCGAGCATGGTCCGCTCCCGGCCACGAGGCTCCATGCTACCGGAGGAGGGGGCTACCACTACGCGCTCGGCTATCCCGAGGACGCGGAGCACGTACCGAACAGGACCCTCGGCCCCGGCGTAGAACTCAAGGCCGACGGCGCAGCTGTGGTGCTGCCGCCCAGCAACCATGCAGCCGGCGGAGTGTACGGCGTCCTCATGCACGGAGAGCAGGCCCCGGTCCCGGCGTGGGTATTGGAGTTGGCCCACAAGCCCGATCTCGAAGCCCTGGAGGGTGGCAACGAGCCAGAGCCGACACGCTCCCGATTCAAGATCCCCGCGAGGATCACCGAGGGAGCACGAAACGACACGTTATACAGCTACGGGTGCAGCCTCCGGGCTCACGGCCACGAGCACACCGCCATCCTCTCGGAGCTCCGGAGGGTCAACGAGGATCGGTGCGCGCCACCCCTGGACGACGGCGAGGTGTACAAGATCGCCACAAGCGCCTCGGGCCACGACAAGGGCAACGCCTCGACGGTCTCGCCCGAGGCTCTGGAGGCCGTCGCCTTCCTCGGAGACAAGGCATGGAGACGTCCCCGGAAGGGCACGGCAGCACACAGCCGCTGGGCCGTCTACATGGCGCTGCTGGACTGCGCCTGGAGCCACGGCTGGCGCCACGGCCGGGACGTGGCGGTAAGGATCTCCGTCCGCCAGCTCACCGAGGACGCGGGGATCACCCGCCGCACCACACACCGCGCCCTGGACGCCCTGGATGACGCTGGGCTGGTGCATCGCCTGTCCTCTGGGGAAGGCGTGATCCCCGGCGTGTTGGCTCTCCGCGTTCCGCGAAGGGGGTCTCCTGACACCACTCGTACCACCCCCCCGCCCGTCTCTACTGGTGTCATCACACCCCCGTCAGGGGGCGAGGGGCTTCACCGTCTCCGCCACGGCTACAGCTTGGGCAAGCTACATGGCGGTATTCTCCGGGAGGTTGTAGAGAGTCCCGGCATCACTCGGAAAGAGATCGGTTGCAGGCTGGGCCGTACTGGTGAGTCGCTCAAGGACGCGCTCCGGAGGCTCCGGGATCTGGGGCTGGTGGAGAACCCGGTAAGGGGGAGATACCGCCCCGCGTCTGACTGGCGACGCGTACTCGACAGGGAGCGCACTATGACCGGTGAGAAGAAGGCCGAGCGGCTGCAGGAGGCCAAGCATGAATGCGAGCGTGAGGCTTATCGCTATCACCTCGAGGAGCAGCACCGAGAGTACGCGGAGCTGGCGCAGGATGTGGAGACCGAGGAGCCTGTGACGCCCGATCCTGCCGAGTCTGTTCCCGCACGTGAACCGGAGGACTTGGAGGATGCGGTGCGCAGGCTGTCGCACGAGGGGATGCAGGAGGACCTGGCGCGAGCTGAAGCCTCCGGCGACGAGCTGGAGATAGATAGGGCTCTGCCTCAGCTGGGGCTACCCCGTAGTCTGCCGGGAGTCATGCAAGGGCACACCGAGAACGGAGGGCGAGAGCGTGGATTTTGAGAATGTTGATCGTATGGCGGTGGTGATGGCGGCCAAGTACGGCTCTGGCGAGTGAGGCTCCTCTACGAGACCACGGTGGCGGTGCTCCTGGGCATCGTCTGCTTCTGGCTGTGGGGATGGAGCGGTCTGCTCCTGGTGGCCGTCACCGCTCCGGTACTAAGCGTCGGCGGAAGGCCCATAGACCGGGGAGTTTCGGGCCTGGTCCTCGCCCTCTACACCGTCGCGGGGGTGGCGCTGATCTTCGCCGTGCTAACCGCAGCCAGGCTCCTCCTGCCAGGATAGAATCAGGTCTCGCCTCACGAGGTGAGGCCTATCAGGGCCGGGGGCTTCCCCCTCCCCCGGCCTCTCGTTGCACCTCCGACTTTCGCAGAGCAGGTGTTCTCGGAAAGCGGTGTGCAGAGAAGGACGGGGTTCGATACCGGCCCTTTCTATTAGAATCGCTCTGCAGATACGGCTTATGCTCCGGTGCCGTTGAAACTCACTTTGAGAAGGATCCCAAAGTGTCCCACTCCAGTAGAAGGACATCACCGCTCGGTTCCTTGATCGCGCTAATCAGCTGCCAGCCACGACTCGTCCTCTCATAGAAGCTCCCGCGCAAGAGCCCGCGCGCCGAGTCTTCATCGGCGGGCAGGGTGATGTACTCCCTGTAGTAGCGTTCGGGTTGCGGCTGGTCGGGTGCATTTTCGTGCTGTGCCGCCAAAGCATCTCCTGAAGTCCGACTCCTAAAGTCCGGATGAGTCTATCTTTCGCCCCTTCTCGTGGGTGATAGAGCGGCCCCAACCGCCCTCCTGAGGTCCTCCTAGCGCAAAGGCCGGGGGCTTTGGTGTGTCTCGGCGCGCTCGTGCCATTGTAGTTGGCGAAGAGTTGGCCGCCTGTCTCGCTCTGCCCGGAACCAGGACCGGATCGCTGTCAGCCTCCCAGCCATTGGGGCAGGAGTTATAAAAGAGAGCCCATGTTGAACACGGGCTCTCCTCACTCGCAACTACGTTTCCGACCCCGGGTTGTCTATTGGGGACCAGGATTGTTTTTGCACTTGCCGGTGGCCACAAACTCTCCCTCTTCTACCAATACCGGCTCCGAAGTCTCCTCACCAACAAATTCCGAGCGGATGAATTTCTTCAGGTTGTTACCCTGGAAAAACTCTCGCGTTGTCGTCGTGGTAGTGACCTCGAAAATGTTGGTCTGAGTTCCCGCTTGAGTTCCCTGCCTACCGGAGTTCCCTACCTCACACTCCCGGCTTGTCGTAACTGTCTCCTCGAACTCAACCGTGCTCTCCTCGACGCAGAGCCTTTGGAACTCACCAGGAGCAACGCTACGGGCTAGCTCACCGCAGACCGTCTGCGCAGACGCACTTACTGCACTCATTGCCATTACCGCCGTCATAACAGCTGCTAGCGTGAGCAGCAAACCAATGCGTTTCATCATGGATTCATGTCCTTTCTCTTGTGGCCGCGGTATGGGCCAACTCTGTTGTGGGCTTGTCCTGTATGTAACAGGCTATCCGGCGAGGGGGGGGGAGGCATCATCCTGTGGGTGTATCTTTGAGAATCCCTTCTACACCTCTGGGTGTACGCTCCGAGGATTACGCGGCGACGGGATCGGGAGCTTTTTGCTCGGCTCCGGAGGAGGACCTACGGCCCAGTCTTGGGATAGGGCGCAAGCCCCAGCTCAAAGGCGCGTACCACAGCCTGGGTGCGATCGGAGACCCCGAGCTTGCGGATTATGTGGTGCACGTGGATCTTGGCGGTTGCCCTGGTGATGAAGAGGCTCTCGGCGATCTCCTGGTTCGTCTTCCCCTGGGTCACGAGCACCAGAACATCCAGCTCCCGAGGCGTCAGCTCCTTTAGGAGGGGATGCGTTGAGGCGGCGCCTCTCTCGGTCATGGGAGGCTCCGCCGACTGTGGGGCTTCACTAGCGAGGCGTTTGATCAGTTGGGTGGCAAGCTCCTGGTCTACCGGTGACTCGCCTTCTAGGGCCCTCCTCATGGCGCTAAGCAACCGCTGGTTGGAGGCGTCTTTGAGGACGTAACCGGCCGCCCCCGCCTTTATCGCCTCTAGGAGGTAGTCAGCGTTTTCGTAGGTGGTGATGACGAGCACGCTTATCTCGGGCTGCTCCGCCTTTATCGTCCCGGTGGCCTCCAGACCATCCATCTGGGGCATGCGCACATCCATCAGCACCAGGTCCGGTTTCAAGTTTCGGCACAGCTCCACAGCCTCCCATCCGTCGGAGACTTCGCCGACTACCTCAAAGTCTTCTTGGTAGTCCAGCAGGCGCTTGAAGCCGTCCCTGACCAGCTCGTGGTCGTCGGCTATGAGAACCTGAGCCGGCGCGGTACGCATTCCAGGTTCCATCTCACTTCCCACCGATACCCTCCTCCCCAGTAGTAACCGGCAAGGGGACCTCAGCCACCACCGAAGTACCGGTCCCCGGTTCGCTGCGGATCTCAAGGCTGCCGCCCAGCAAGGCGATCCTCTCCCGCATACTGGAGACCCCCACCCTCTCGCCGGGGCCACCCCCTCGCCTCACCTCTGCGGCATCGAAGCCGTGTCCCCAATCCCTGACTTCAAGCCTCACCAAGCCATCGTAGCGCCCGAGTGCGACATGCACTCGGGCGGTTTGGGCATGCTTGCGTACATTGGCCAGCGCTTCCTGAATCACCCGGAACAGGGACGTCTCCAGTGTGGCAGGAAGGCGCTCCTTGCCCAGAGTTTCCTCGTAACTAGCATCGAAATCCTCGGAGCGCAGTTCCTCTACCTGCATACGGACGGCGGTGGCCAACCCAAAGTCGTCGAGCGTGGTAGGCCTCAGGTTGGCGATGATGCGCCGAGCTTCGCCGACCGTCCGCTGGACAAGTGCGATGGCATCCTCCAGTTCCTTTCGGTCTTGCGCGGCCTCCGGGAGGCGATGCTCCGCAAAGAGCGCCAGACGCCGATAGGCGGCCGCCGCCATCTGGGTAAATCCGTCGTGAACCTCGTAGGCCACCCTACGGCGCTCCTCCTCCTGGGCAACTATTAGCCGTCCTACCAGATCGTGCAGCTCGCGCTCTCGTCCGGCTAACTCCTCCTGGTGTCTCTTGACCGCCAGCGTGCTCTTCTCGGCCCTCTGCCTGGCTAAGTGAAGCGCCTGAGCCAGCGCAGTGATCAACACCCCTTGCAGCACAAACAGAACCTGCAGCCAGAACCCCGCACCTACCGGCCCCGTGAAGGACCCGACCGGCGCCAAGTAGAAGTAGTCGGCGGAGAGGGCACCGAGAGCCGTAGCCACCAACCCTGGACCCAGACCACCGAACCAGGCAGCGACCATCACGGCCCCCGCCAACAGCAGGAAAGGAGATTGCTGCAACAACAAAGGGTCTAGCAGCAGCTTGAGACCCGTTGCCAGGGCGACACTCGCCACGGCTACCCCGTAGCGCAGTGGCAAAGAACGTCGGCTCAACGAGTCTGCGCCCTTTTTTGCTTGCATGCCCATGATCTTGGTCCTGACCTTCGGGTTACTCTCTTCTTTTTGGTGCTTCCGATCAAGGAACATAGATTCCGCCCCTTGTTGCTAGATGCTGCGAGCGGTGCGGTGCTTGCTACACATCCGAAGCCTCCGAGAGCCAAGAGTTTGTAGCCCCCGACGACCCTACTCATCTGCTCGGCGTACTCCGCCGGCGGGTCGAGGTCCCGGTACGCGAGCATTACGCGGCCACCTTTCTGCGGGGTCTCACGGTTACGGGAGGCTCCGCTACCTGGCCCGGTATCTCCAACATGAAGAGGGCGCGCTCCTCGTTGTCCGCTACCACGGCGCCGGGAGCCGGAGGCCACGTGCCGCCGCAGTAGGTCGTGAGCAGCTCCACGAGCTCGCCACGCCGTGCCCGGACCGACGCCTTGAGCGACGGTGACATCGGCGCTGGGCCGACGACCTTTAGCTCGCCGGCGGCCACGGTCGCCCAGTAACCTCCGAGCCACCACGACCGGAGGACCTGTATCGCCGTGCGGGGGGTCACGACTCATCCTCCGGGCCGAAGGTCTCCTCGTAGGGGAAGCCGGTGTCGTCTCGTTCCACACTACTTGTACCGTTTGAAGCGTTGCCCTCCGCGTATGAGTCTATGAGTCTGTCTGAGTCTGTTTCATCAGCAGCCCACTTATTTCCGCGTGCATACCATTTTTCTTTCTTCGGTTTTGAACCGCGTGGGGGTTGTGGGGACTCATTTTGACTCATAGACTCATATGTTGAACGTGTGGACTCTCTAATCCTCCACTTGACCGCCCGGTTGTAAGTTCCATGCTTCTCCACGTGTAGACCTCGTTCGCCGTGGCGTCTGCCAGCGACCTTCTTCAAGGTGTTTCCGAGGGCTCGGGAGAGTCTCGCCGTGCCATCGTCGAGGGCAGTAGCAAGGTCCGCGGGTAGGGCGGCTTTGAAGTCCTTGTCGGGAACAATCCAGCTCTCGGCGAGTGCCCTGGCCGTCAAAGCCTGCTCTCCTAGCTTGGACTGCCAGGTCTCCAGGAACCCGGTCCATTCTTCGGTCTCTGAGTCGGCACTCTCATACAGCTCGTCGAGGTTGGAGAGGAAGCCTCGGATACCGGCGTGGGCCAGCATGCCTCCCACGGTCTCTGCCCAACTCTCGAAGCTGCCCAGGCGGGGCAGAGACTCGTCTTTGGGGCATCCGGCGGTGTACCAGGACCCGGCGACGGTGAGCATGGCGTGGACCAGCTCGCCGCGGTGAGACTCCACCCAGGCCATGAGGTTCGGGTGCCTGAACCCTTCGCGCTCCCAGGGCTTGGCCTGCCTGGCGTCCATCCTCACCCAGAAGCAGCGGCGCGCGATGTCACCACCCAACTCGATGTTGTTCCCGGTGGCTAGCCAGGTGGCACGTTGGGCCAGAGTTATCTCCTCGGAGCGGCCTAGCCTCCGGTCGGTCCAGGTACGCGCGGTGAGTGCCCTGGAGAGGTTCGAGGAGGTAAGCGGGTCGTCTACGTTGTCGATAGTGACCATCGACGCGCCGGCGTCTAGCTTGGCGGTGATCTGCTTCCTCCACTCGTCTTCGTGGGCGGGCTGGCCCAGCATCTCCGCGTGGCGGCCAATGCCGATGTAGCTGGCGACTTCGGCGAATAGCGAGCCGCCCGTGCCCATCTGCGGCTTGTCGATCAGGGCGAGCGGCACACAGCCTTGTATGGCTTGCCGGATGATCGGCGTCAGCAGCAGGCCGCGGGCGTTGGCAGCGGAGGCCTCGTCTGCGAACGGGAACTCGCCGATAGCCTCGTCGATGGCAGCGAGTGCCTTTTCTACCTCCGCCTGCGCGGGACGCTCTGATACTGCAGGCATCTCGAATCCTCTCGCAGGGTGATGGTAGAGCCTCGTCTGGGCGTCGTAGCCCTCCTCGTTGAAGATGGTCCCGTCCGGCCGCAGTATCGGGGTCTCGACGATGGCTTCTATGGGAGGGAGCGTCCATCGTCCAAGCGCCATCGCGTCCTCGACTACGATCTTCGGCGGGTTGGCGGGTACGACGGTTTCAGCCTCCTTATCCCTGTTAAGCCGGACGAACTCGGCGACTCGGTCCATCCTGCCCCGAAGAGCTGCCTCGCTGAGGCGCTGAATCCCCGGCACACCGTCCTCATTGAGCCCAATGCGGGCCATCGCCCCGGCTCGAACGAATATCTGCGGAGGATCGTTAGCACCTACTACGGCGGCCATAGCATCCGTGGTGACCTCGTGGAGGTGGCGGCCGTTTATGACGATCTGGGGCTGAGAAGATGCTTCATCTCGGCTCGCATGAGTGGTCTTCGCGCTACCGTTGGAAGAGTTACTAGACTTGCCGCCAGATGATTTGCCGAAACGGACGGTCTTCTTGGGGTCTATGGTCTCCGTCTGGCGCTCGGCGGCCTTCTGTAGCTCCCACCCCAGCCACGTAGTGTGGCCGCGCTTCTCGGACCACTTCCCCCTTGTGCGGCCGGATCGTTCGGCGACCTCGCCCATAAGCGTTGTGTCGCGCTCGCAGAAGT
>JACCZN010000317.1 GCA_013695915.1 Rubrobacter sp. | reverse complement strand
CTCCAGCGCCGCGTTCACGTCCTCCCCCTCCCCGACGGAGATGAACGCCTGCGCCTCGTCGTCGGCGCGCTGGGAGCTCGAGAACCCGCCGCTCAGGCTGTCCTCGCCCCCCACGGAGAGCTGGTAGCTCTCGACGGCGGGCTCCCCGATCAGGAAGTCCTCGAAGGCCCGGGTCTCTTCGCTGCTCTCTTCGAGGGCCGTGCCGTCCGCAAGCTCCACGTCGGCTACGAGGAGCCGGGCCTCGCTCGGCGGGAAGAAGCTCGCCGGGAGGAAGAACGCCGCCCCTATGCCGCCCACGAAGACCACGAGCGCCGCCAGCAGCACCACGAGCCGGTGCCCGAGGCTCCAGCGCAGCGCGGGCGTGTAGAGGCGGACGAGCAGGCCGTCCCCGGATCCATCACCCTCGTCCTCCCCGCCTCGCCCTCCGAGGAGCCGCCGCAACCGGCCCGGTCTCCCGGAGGGCTCTCCGCCGCTCCGGCTCAAGAACAGGCTCACGAGCACCGGTATAAGGGTCACGGCCACGAGGAGCGAGGCCAGGAGGGCGAAGGCCACGGTCAGGGAGAGGGGCAGGAAGAACTCGCTCACGATGCCGCCGACGAGGCCTATCGGCAGGAAGACCGCGGCGGTGCAGAGCGTGGAGCTCGTGATGGCGCTCGCCACCTCGGTGGTCCCCTTGAGAGCAGCCGTCTCGGGGTCCAGGCCCTCCCCGATGTAGCGGTAGGAGTTCTCCAGGACCACGATGGAGTCGTCCACCACGCGGCCGACGGCGATGGTAAGCCCCGCGAGCGTCAGGATGTTCAGCGTCAGGCCGTCACCCCAGGAGAACAGGAGCGCGGCCAGCACCGAGGTCGGCAGCGAGACCGCCGTCACCAGCGTGGCCCGGACGGACCTCAGGAAACCGAAGATCACCGCCACCGCAAAGGCCGCGCCGAGCAGGGCCTTCTCGATCAGGCCGTCCACCGAGGCCTCTATGTCATCCGCGGAGTTGAAGACCACGAGGACCTGCTCCTCCCCGAGCTCCTCCCGGACCTCCCCGAGAGCCTCCTCCACCCCCTCCGCGACCTCGACGGTGTTGGCGTCCTGCTCCTTGCTCACGTTGATCCCGACGCTCGGCTCCCCATTGGTCCGGGAGATGCCGCCGATGTTCTCCTCGACCTCCTCGACCCCGGCAACGTCCCCGAGGAGCACCGGCTCGGGTGCTTCCTCCGGCGCCGGGGACGTCTCTCCCTCGGCCAACTCCTCCGGTGCCTCGCCCTCCGGCGCCTCGCCTTCCGGCGGTCCGCCTTCGGGAGCGGCTCCCGCAGGAGCTCCACCCGGTGCCCCGAGGGGGAGCTCCCTCAGGGCCTCCACGCCTTCGACGCCGCTCTGCACGACCACGGGGGTGTTGAGGCCCTCTATCTCCACGTCCCCGGCGGGGGCATCGCTCTCGGCTTCGGCTATCGTCCCGGCGACGGCCTCCGGGGGTATGCCGGCTTCCTCCAGGCTCTCGGGGTCGAGGTCGACCTGGATCCGGCCCTCAGAGCCCCCGGCGAGGTCTACCTCTCCGGTGCCGTCCACGTCCTCTATGAGGGGCAGGACCTCGTCCTGGGCGTACTGCGTGAGCCCGGTGAGGTCCCGGTCGCCCCCGGCGGCCAGAGAGACGTTCAGGATGGGGAAGCTGTCCGCCGACTGGGTCTCGACCTCCGGCTCTCCGGCCTGCTCTGGGAGCTCCACGCCCTGGAGCTCCCGCTGGAGGTCGTCCCGGACCTCTTCGGAGTCGGCGTCGAGGCCGAACTCCACGGCAATGAACGAGAAGCCCTGCGAGGAGGTGGACTGAAGGCTCTCCACGTTGCCTACGCCTTCGACCGCGCCTTCGAGCTCCTGCGTGACCTGCTCGTCCACGAGCTCGGGGCCCGCGCCCGGCACCGGGGTCGCCACGGTCACCACGGGGAACTCTATGTCCGGCAGGAGCTCCTGGTTGAGCTGCGTCGCCGCATAGCCCCCGCCACCCACGAGGAGCAGGGTCGCGAGCACTACCACGGACTTGTTCGCCAGACACCAGCGGACTATGGAGCTCAACCTTCTTCCTCCCCCGGCAGGACGCCGAAGCTCCCCGCCAGCAGCTTCAGACCCTTCAAGAAAGCCCGCGCCTCCTCGTCGGTCAGCGGCTCGACGGCCTCCTCTAGCTTCCTGCGGCGCCCGTCGGTCATCCTGCGGGCTATCTCCTGCATCCCGGACACGTAATCCACGACCACGACCCGCCGGTCGGTGGGGTCCGGACGGCGCTCGACCATCCCGTGGCGCTCCAGATGGTCCACGAGCTGGCTCACCGCCGGCCGCGAGACCCCGATAGCCTCCGCGAGCTGCCCCACCGAGTGCGGTCCCCGGGACAGCGAGATCAGGACCTGCACGTGACCGGGCGAGAGATGCACGTCCGTCGGTATGCCCCGGCGCGAGATCTCGTCCAACTCCCGGGGCTCCGGACGCCCGAGCCCCCGCCCAAGCACCGGCAACAACATCAACGCCTCGTCTATTAACCGGTCCCGATCCATACGCTCCTCAAAACAATTAAGTAACTTAAGTAAGCAGCTTACAGGTTAATACAGATATCCCCGTTGTCAACGGGGTTTCGCGGCGGGATTTCTCCCGGGTCTTTTTCCGGGTACGATCTACGGTACAGGAGACTTTCGAGAGAGCGGAGGAAGACTTGGCAAGAATCGGGGCGGCGCTTGCGGTGGCGGGGGTCGGTGCCGTCGGGGGGCTTGCAGCCCTGAACCGGCGGCTGGAGCTCGGTGGCGGCCCGCCGGACCTCTCCGGCGAACTTGGAGGAGAGCGACGGAGCTACCGGTGGCGGGGCGGGAAGATCTCGTACTCCGTGGCCGGGGACCCGGAGA
>JACCZN010000313.1 GCA_013695915.1 Rubrobacter sp. | reverse complement strand
CTACTATGACGAGGACGCCCCGGACGAGGATAAGGCCCGTTTCGGCATCTGCCTCGCCACCACCGACGGCGAGGTCTATCTCGCAGGGGACCACGATCACCTCTTCCCGCTGCAGTCTATATCGAAGGCGTTCGTCTACGGGATGGCGCTCGAAGACTGCGGCCGGGAGACCGTGCTAGAGCATGTCGGGGTAGAGCCGAGCGGCGAGGCCTTCAACTCCATCGAGTTCGACGAGCGGGCGAACCGCCCGCACAACCCGATGGTCAACGCCGGAGCCCTCGCCACGACGAACCTCGTCCTCGGCGGCCACGGCCCCAATGCGTGCATGGAGCGCATCCTCGCCACCCTGCGACGGTACGCGGCGAACGAGCGCCTCCGCGTGGACGAGCGCATCTTCGCCGCCCAGATGCGGGATACAGACCGCAACCGCGCCATAGCGTACCTGATGCGGAGCCACGGCATGATCTCCGGCGACGTCGAGGAGACGTTGGAGCTCTACCTCAAGCAGTGCTCGGTCTGCGTCACGACCCGCGACCTCGGGGTAATGGCCGCCACCCTCGCGGGCGGCTGCACGAACCCGGAGACCGGCGAGCGGGCGCTCGCGGCGCGCTACACCCGGGATCTCCTGAGCGTGATGCACACCTGCGGGATGTACGACGCCGCCGGACAGTGGGCCTACGACGTGGGCCTCCCGGCCAAGAGCGGCGTGAGCGGCGGCATCATGGCCGTAGTGCCCGGTAAGCTCGGGATCGCCGTCTACTCCCCGGGGCTGGACTCCTACGGCAACAGCGCCCGGGGTATAAAGGTGTGCGAGGAGATCTCCGAACGCCTCGGCCTGCACGTCTTCGCGAGCGAGGCCGAGGACATCCTTCTCGGCTCCGTAGAATAGGAGGCGCGTCCCCGCGCCAAGCTCCCCTTAAAACGGCAGCTCGTCGTAGCGCACGTAGCGCTCGAAGGCCGGGTAGAACTCGCTGGTCTTTGCCGGCTCGCGGGCGAAGCTCGCCAGGGGCTCCTCGCCCTTGCCCGGCTCCTTGAGCGTGATGGTGACCTTCTCCGGGCCGAGCTCTACGACGTTGTACGACGGCGGCATGGTGCCCCGTATCCGGTAGGTCGAGACGGTCCCGGAGTGCACTACCCGGATGCCGGAGATGCTCCAGACGTAGGGCACGTGCCGGTGACCGGAGAGGACCATGTCCACCCCGACCTCCCGCAGGATAGCCATGACGTCCCCGGCGTCCCGGAGGTTGTTCACGTCCCGCCCGGTACCCGGCACCGCGAGGATGTGGTGGTGGACGATCAGGATCCTCGGTCCCCGGTCCCAGCCGCGGAACTCCCGGTCCAGCCAGGCGTAATGTTCGCGGCCGACCTCCCCCTCGTCCAGGTCGGGCTTGGTAGAGTCGAGCGCCACGACCTTGGCCTCGCCCTCCGGCACCGGCACGATCATCGACCTCTCCCGCAGACCGAACACGTCCTCGAAGTGCCGGTAGCCCACGTTCTTGGCGTCGTGGTTGCCCATGGCATAGAGCACGCTCGGGCACGTCAGCCGGTCGAGGTACTCCCGCGCCTCGTCGAACTCCCACCGGTAGCCCTCCATCGTCAGGTCTCCGGCGACGGCCACGAGGTCCGGCTCGAGCGCGTTCGTCTCCTCTATCGCCGCCGAGAGCAGACCGGGATCGAAGAGCCCCGACCCGACGTGGATATCTGACATCTGGACTATCCGCATGGCACCCCCTGAATGACTTATACCGCGACATTATATGATCTGGACGGTGCAGCCTGAACGGGCCTCACTCCCCTCGCAGGATACCCCGCGCCCGCTCTAGCTGTGCCTCCACGGACTCCGGCGAGGTCGAGCCGGGGGAACGCTTGTTGGCTATGCTTCCCTCCGGCGAGAGCAACTCCCGCGGCAGCTCCGCGAGTACCGGGTGGGCGGCGGCGAGGTCTTCCCGGGAGACCTGCTGGAGGGTGATGCCCCGCTCCTCGCACCGGCGGACGAGCTCCCCTACAGCCCGGTGCGCCTCGCGGAAGGGCACTCCGCGCGCGGAGAGGAAGTCCGCGAGCTCCGTGGCGAGCGCGAACCCCCCGGACGCCTCCCGCATGCGGGGGGCGTGGAACCGGGCGGTGCGGAGCATCTCCGGCAGCACGGCGAGCATCGTGTAGACGGCGTCCACGGCGTCGAAGAGCGGCTCCTTGTCCTCCTGAAGGTCCTTTGAGTACCCGAGGGACAGCCCTTTCAGGGTAACGAGCATCGCGTTCAGGTCGCCGATGAGCCTACCGGCCTTGCCGCGCATCAGCTCGTAGGCGTCGGGGTTCTTTTTCTGGGGCATGATGCTGGAGCCGGAGGAGTACGCGTCGTCGAGCGTGGCGAAGCCGAACTCGGCGCTGGTCCAGAGCACCCACTCCTCCCCGAGCCGCGACAGGTGCACCCCGAGCACCGCGAGCGCGTACAGCAGGTCCAGCGCGAAGTCCCTGTCGGAGACCGCGTCGAGGGAGTTCGAGAACGGCTCCATCCCGAGCTCCTCCGCCACGAATGCGGGGTCCACGGGGTGCGGCGTACCCCCGAGCGCCGCCGCACCCAGAGGAGAGACGCTCGCCGCCTCCCGCGCCGCCCGGAGCCGCCGGAGGTCTCGCTGCAAGGCCTCGAAGTGGGCGAGCAGGTGGTGGGAGAGCAGGAGAGGCTGCGCCCTCTGGAGGTGAGTGTAGCCCGGGAGCACTACCTCCCGGTTGGCCTCCGCCACCTCGACAAGCGCCCGCATCGCCTCCCGGACCCCCTCCGCTACTCCCTCCGCCGCCTCGCGGCCGTAGAGGTGCAGGTCGAGCGCCACCTGGTCGTTGCGGCTGCGGCCGGTGTGGAGCTTCAGGGCCACCTCGCCCGCGACCTCTCGCAGCCGCCGCTCCACGGCGGTATGGACATCTTCATCCGCGAGGGACCACGAGAACTCACCGGAGCGGA
>JACCZN010000311.1 GCA_013695915.1 Rubrobacter sp. | reverse complement strand
GCCAGCACGCCGATACCCGCCGTCAGCACGTTCACGGCGTCGGAGATCAGGTAGGGCTCCACCAGCTCTCTCCAGGTCTGCTCCAGCCCCTGCCCGTACTTGACCCTCAGCAACCCCGCGTTGACCGCGTGGATAACCGCCAGGAGCACCACGGCCGCGGTAAAGGCGCCGTAGAGCGCGGGCGCGGGAGAGGCCGGGCTGCCGGTCAGCAGGGGAGCCGAAACGAGGGAGAAGACCATGCCCGCGAGAAAGACGGCTATGGTGGAGAGGGAGGCCTCGTAGGTCGTCCGCAGGGGGTCGCCCCTCCCCACGAGAAAGGCCGCGGGAAGCGCCGCCACCGCCGCCCAGAAGGGTCCCAGCACCACTATGGCCAGCATCAGGCCTATATCCCAGGTGCCGATGGACCAGCGGTCGCTGACACGGATGGGGAACGCGCTGCTCAGCAGGATGAAACCGCCGAAGAGGGCCGCCACGAGAACAACGCGCGGCCCCGATTCCACACCGTACCAGTACACCCAGGAAGCGGCCAGAGCGGCGGCGAAGGCCGCCAGCGCCAGGATATACGTCTCGACGCTGGACCTGCCCGCTCCCTCTCTACCAGGTACGGAGCCCGAGTCCATAAGAAGATCATTCTTGCACGTAACACGGGCTCCGCACAAGGCCCTGCTCTCTATCGGCCGTTACCAAGCCCGGCTTGCCTCGGTCATCCTCTTCACCTCCTCCCGGTTCACCGCTCTCCGCGGTGCGTCGGTCTTCCACTCCATTACTCCCCTGTGGCTACCAGGCCCGGCTCGCGTCCGTCATCGCTCTCAGCCTCCTCTCTATCGTCTGGTCTCCCTTTCTCTCCTGTGGCTACCAGGCCCGGCTCGCGTCGGTCATGTCGTTCACCTCCTCTCCGGGATACTCGCTTGGCGGAACGGCGCGCTTACCAGGCCCTGCTGGCGTCGGTCATCTGGTATCACCCCCTCTCCAGGGTCTCTTAGATGCTAATGTTGCTTTACTTGGTAGGAAGTTTACAGTGGGGGAGGTACGGGAGCGTGTTATCTTGCCCCGGTCTTCCTCCGGGGAAGCGAGATCAGGAACAGAATCAGGAGGCCCGCGGCGGCGGTTGCGACCCCGGCGAGCAGGTAGGTGCTCCTGGGGCCCGTGACGTCTACGAGGAGGCCGCCCGCCGGGTAGGCGAGGGCCTCGCCGGCGCTGTAGGTCAGGTACCTCACGGAGAAGACGCGGCCCAGCAGGGCTTCGGGGACCCTCTTCTGGAGGATGGTGTCGGTGGTGACGTTGTCTACGCCGTTCGAAGCCCCGGCTATGGTGAGGGCGCAGAGGGCGAGGATGAAGGTGGGGGAGAAGCCGGTGGCCGCGAGCGCCAGGGCGGAGACGAGGATGGAGACGAAGTAGAAGAGCAGCAGGTTCACCCGGTCGCCGAGGGCGGCCATCAGGGCCGAGCCCAGCACCATGCCGCCGCCCCAGAGGCTCACGAGCAGGCCGTAGCCCACGTCTCCGGCGCCGAAGGTGTCCCGGGCCAGAAAGACCTCCGCCGGGGTCGTGAGGTTGACGGTAAGTATGAGCAGGAAGGCACCGGCCACTATGGCGAGCGGCACCCGGGCCCCGGCGAGGTAGCCGAGGCCCGCCGCGAGCTCCCCGAAGAAGCCGCCCTCATCTTCCCGGAGGGGCGGGGGGAAGGAGATGCGGGCCAGGAAAGCGGCGGAGACCAGGTACGTGACGGCGTTCAGCACGAAGGCGGCCTCGACGCCGGCGGCGGCCACCAGGAGCCCGCCGAGGGCCGGTCCCAGGGCCACGGAGGCGCTAAAGGTCGCGCTTATGAGGCCGTTGGCCCGCGTGAGGTCGCCGCTACCCACTACCCCCGGGAACGCCGCCCGGATGGCCGGGTTGAAGAGGGCCCGGGCCGCGCCCAGAGAGAACGCCAGGGCGTAGAGGAGCGGGATGCTCTCCACGAAGATCACCGCGAAGACCAGCCCCGCCCGGAAGAGGTCGCACCCGACCAGCACGGCCCGCCGGTCCAAACGGTCGGCCAGCACACCCGCCGCGGGTCCCGCCAGCATCGGGAGGAGACGGGCGAGCAGGAGGCCGCCCACCGCCTGCGCGCTGCCCGAGAGCTCGACGGTCAGGATCACGAGCGCCACCAGAGAGACCGCGTCCCCGAGAAAAGAGACCCCCTGCCCGGCCCAGAGCTTCACGAACCGGCCGTTCCTCAACAGGGAATTGTCGTCTCTCCTCCCGAACAACTACTCTCCCTCCACACGGGCCGGGGCCTCGACCGCAGAGCTTCTCTCCGAACCCGCAATGTTACGGGAGTTCCGGGGCGGGCGGTAGCTCCGGGGGACGGCGCTCCGGGTAAGATGCGGTATGCTGTGGCGGCGGGACCGATGTCTCCCCTGCACGGCGGGGCTCGTGCCGGACGGGTAGCTACCAGGCGAGACCGTCGCCTGCCGGGGTAGAAAAGAGTCGGAAGGAGGCCGGTATCAGCTCCAGCGGAACCACCGCGCTCCTCTGGCCCGTGCGGGCCGGGGTGATCCTCGCGGCCCTGGCGACGGCCGGGGTACACCTGTACCTGTTCATCATCGAGGGTTTCCTGGGAGATCAGTCCATGCTGCCGATCTACCAGCTTCTCTTCGTCGGCAACCTCGTTGCCTACGTGGTGCTCGCCGCCCTGCTCTACTGGCCCGCCGGCCTGCTGAAGCGCTTCCGGCCCGTGACGCGCACGCTGCTCATAGCGGTGAGCGTTGCCGCAATAATCTCGTACTACCACGTCGGGGTCTTCGACCTCCTCGGCAACGTCACCAAGGTGGTAGAGGTGCTCCTGATCGCGCTGCTCACGGTGGACGCGGGGCTCTCGAAGTCCGCGGGCTCCGGACGTAGCAGGCGTCCGAGGGTCCTGTGAGGTCCGTGAGGGGGCGAGAGCGTAGAGGAGGTAGGCCATGATCAGCCTGCTCAGCGCGGTCGTGCAGCTAGTGCTCGGGGTCGCGCTCGGGGTCTTGCTGTACTTCGCCCTGACGCCGCTCCTGGTCTGAGGGACGCTACACCGCGCCGCGGCGCAGCAGGGAGGTGGGGTAGAAGGTGCCGCGCCAGTAGATGCCGCCCCGGAGGAGGACGAGCAGTGTGGAACGGACCATGGCGTAGGTGACGAGCAGGGCGTGGAGCGGGTACGCGGGTGCGAGGAGCAGGACCCGCCAGCCCAAA
Organism: Rubrobacter sp.; assembly: GCA_013695915.1. Taxonomy (GTDB): domain Bacteria; phylum Actinomycetota; class Rubrobacteria; order Rubrobacterales; family Rubrobacteraceae; genus Rubrobacter_A. The sequence goes on along the minus strand of JACCZN010000311.1, from coordinate 4,647 downwards.
AAGCGGTTGACGATGACGAAGGTCGCGAGCTGCGCGAGCGCGGCTCCCGCGTGGGCCGCGAGGGGGAGGCCCCTCGTGAACGGCAGGGCGAGGAACGGCCAGACCGTGGCCGCCGGTACCACGGCGGCGTAGAAGAGGACCTTCGGGAAGCTGTAGTCCAGGACGGCGAAGATGTTCTTCTCGAGGCCCCGGATCATGCCCCCCAGAGACGGGTACCACGCCACGGAGAGCAGGGGGCTCCCCATGAGCATCCGCTGGCCGAGGCCGTGCTCCTTGACCCGGCTCCCCAGCCTCAGGTCGTCGTCCGGGCGCAGCGCCAGGGCGCTGTAGGTGCCGACCTTCTCGTAGGCGCGGCGCCGGATCAGGTTGAACGCCCCGATGCCGACGCCCATCGGAGCGTCCGGGTCGTTGGCCCGGTAGCAGCCCCGATATACCAGGAACGAGACGAAAGAGAAGGCCGCGAACCCCCGGAGCCAGTATCCCTCCAGCTCCAGCTCCGGCACGAGCGTCAGGTGGTCGAGGCCCTCCCTCTCGGCGTAGGCCACCGCCCGTCGGAAGGCCGAAGGCTCGAAGCGCACGTCGGCGTCCGCGAAGAGCAGCCACTCGCCCTGCGGCTCCCGGACGCCGGTGTAGATGGCGTGGTTCTTGCCGAGCCAGCCCTCGGGGAGCCCGTCGAGGCGCAGCACCCGGACACGCTCGCCTCCAGCCTCCTCCCGGAGACGGTCCATGACCCGGCCGGTCCCGTCGGTCGAGCGGTCGTCGACCCATACGGCCTCGAGCCGATCCTCCGGGTAGTCCTGGGCGAGCACCGAGCGGAGGGACTCTTCGAGCCCCGCTTCTTCGTTGCGGGCGGGCATCACGAGGGAGAGGCTCGGGAGTGTTTCGGCTCCGTCCGGGGCCGGCTCGTCCGCGAGGCTGCCGACGAGGCGGCGGGCGGCGAGCGCGTCGAGGAGCTTCAGGAGGCTGGCTGCCAGGAGGACGAGGCCCGCGGCTAGTAGCAGGCCGTCCTTCCGGCGGGCGGCGCGCCCTACGGCGTTACTTTCTCGGGCGGCGGGGGATCGTGATCCAGGCCGCCGTGTAGCCGGCCATCTCCAGGCTCTGCACGATGGTCGAGGGGTCCTCCACGGAGAGCCGGAAGATCATGGTGCGGTCGCCGAACTTCTTCTCCGGGGAGGAGAGGACGCTGACTATGTTGGCCCCGAGGTGCCGGACCTCCTCGGCAACCTCGGCCAGGATGCCCTCCCGGTCGGGGGCCTTCACCTGTATCTGGCTGCCGGACTCGTGGACCCCGGTGAGCGTCACCAGCGCCCGCATCACGTCCGTGGAGGTCACGATGCCCAGGAGCTCCTGCCCGCTGCTCCCCGGCTCCTCGGAGACCACGGGCAGGGCGTCTATCTTGCGCTCGTACATCTCCTGGGCGGCGAAGCCCACGAGGTCCTGAGGGTGTACGGTTATGGGGTCCCGGGTCATCACGTCGCTGACCCGGAGTTGCTTGAGGACCTCTATCTGAGGCGGTCCCCCAGGCTCCTGGAGCGCCGGGCTCGCGTCTCTGAGGTCCCGGTCGGAGAGCAGGCCCACGAGTCGGCCGCCCTCTACGACGGGTATGTGCCGGATCCTGTGTTCCTCGCAGACGGCCAGCGCGTCCGCCGCGGTCGCCTCGGGACCGAGCGTAAAGACCTCCCGGGTCATCAGATCTCTCATAAGCAGCATCTCTAGTACTCCCTCGTTCTCCACGCCAGCCCTGCACTCACTATAAGGTTAGCAGGATTCGACCTGCCCGAAGTATGCTTGCTCGCCGGCGGTCCGTCTACCCGGCTAGTCCTCCGCAGAGGCCGCGGCCGGGCTCGTCGGGTTGACCTCGGAGACGATGCGGCGCCGGTGGTTCTCCCAGCCCTCGTCCACCTTGCTCAGGACCTTTGCGAGCCGGAGGGCCGCCAGCAGCCTTATAAACGGCCAGGCCGGGTCGAACTCGCCGCGGAAGGCGGAGAGCTTCGGGGCCGCCGGGCGGGCGTGGTGGTTGTTGTGCAGGCCCTCGCCGAAGGTGAAGAGCGCGAGTATCTTGAGGTTGGTGGCGTCGTTCTCGAAGTTCTTCGTGCCTACGGTGTGGCCCGCGCCGTTTATGGCGGCGTTCAAGAGCAGGTACACGACCGCGAGCGTGGCGACGGCCGCAAGGCCGGGGCCGATGCCCATGAGCAGCACCAGGAGCAGGCCCGTCAGCGAGAACCCGAGGGCGCCGCGGCTGAAGAGCGCCCGGTCCAGGCGGTCGTGGGGGAGGTCGGCGGCGTACTTCTGGAGGGTATTGTCGTTGTTTGCCTCGCGGCGGTAGTAGTAGACGTTGCCGATCATGATCTGCCAGTAGCCCTCGATGTGGGGGCTGTGGGGGTCGCCCTCGACGTCGCTGAAGTTGTGGTGCTTGCGGTGAACGGCCACCCACTCCCGCGGCGAGATGCTGGTGAGCATCCAGGTCGCCACGCGCATGAACATCGTTACGGCCGGGTGCAGCCAGATAGCCTTGTGCGAGAGCACCCGGTGCAGGTAGACGGTGGTTATAAGGGTCGCAACCTCCGCGAGCCCCAGCCCCACCAGGACGGCAACTAAATAATCCATGAACCCCTGCCCCTCCTAGCCGGACCCCGCCCGGCGAACCCTGATCTCCCTGCTACCCCGCTCTCTGCGGGCAGAGAAAGGGCCGGATGCTGCTGCGCCCGGCCCTCTCGTCTTCTCTGCGGTTATCGGACCGCGGTCCTGCGGACTAGGCGGGGGTTACGTTCTCCGCCTGCATGCCCTTGTTGCCGCGGGTCGCTTCGTAGGAGACCTTTGCCCCCTCGTCGAGCGACTTGAAGCCGCTGCCCGCGATACCCGTGTGATGCACGAAGAGGTCCTCGCCACCCTCGTCGGGGGAGATAAAGCCGTAGCCCTTATCGTCGTTGAACCACTTCACTGTTCCCTGGGCCATATTCTGGAACCCACCTTTCTCGTCTATGGGCCCCATCAAATAAAAAACCGCCCTGTTACCGGGCGGCGCTCCATCTACTAGTAACCCACCTTCTATTGCACCAGCAGTATACCACGAGTACGCAGCGGGGCGCCCGACGGAGACTGTCAGAGCCCTGGCGACTGTCAGAAGCCGGGTCTCGCGTTGCGCGTGTCCGGTATCCTCGCCTTTCCACCAACCCTGAATTTCGTCGGGAAAGCGTGCGACTAATCAATGTGCGAGGCCGTTAAGCTACTCTCCTGAAAGCGCCGTTCCGATCTATCGTGTAGATGAACGGGCGTGGAGTCTTTATAAACTCCTCTTGCATCTGATCCAGTGTGCCAGCGAGTAGCTGCAAGTATTGCCATCGCGTTGGGTCTTGCTTCTGGTTCAAGATGAAGCAGCCAACCCCGTGCCGCATGATCTTCTCGCGCTCACCTGGGCGGGTTCTGACCTTCTTGTCACGAAGAACCACCAGCCATCCTTCTTGACCGGCTACAGGTAGCCATTCCTCGTCCGGGGTGTCGTGGCGAAACTTGTCTTCTAGCCAAACAACATCGCTGCGCACCTTCCTGATCGCTTCGGCTACTCCCTTGGGAACCGAGCGATCTATGAAGATCATGCAGCGTTAGGCATCTCGTACTTGAGCGCGTCTTCAACTTCGGGGATGCTTACGCCAAAGTCGTAAGCGATTTCTCCGTAAGCTTCGCCAACTCTACGCCGTTCTGCGACGATCTCGGTACGTACACCGGAGCCTGCGATTACCGGGAAACCAAACCCATAGTCCGAGTCTATCACGACCTTTACCCCTTTGCCTCGCGGCCACCATCTCCGCGCAAACTCCTGATGGTAGTCGATGGTTTCGAGGAAGGGGTCAAGGACAGCGTCCCACGCCAGCATACCCCTGTTCCCCAAAACGTTCTCAAGTCGCTCATCGCCCGCCTCGATGAAAATTTGCTTGCGATCCACCTTGAACCTGTGCGTCACTAGCGGGTACTCTACCCCTAGCCAATCCTGGCAGCAATCTACGACCTTGCGGATAGCTTTCAAACTGAACCCTGCTTTTCGGAGGCCGTCGATAGCCTTGACCCCTATGAGATCGAAGAAAGAAACAGCCCCATCGCCTTCCTCGTTGAGGCCTGCGGTTACCGACGGCTGAGCGATACGCTCACCGTGCTCATTGAAGTACCTGTACCCCTTGACCCAACGGTTCGACGTACCGCGAGGAACTTCGGCCAGACGGTCGGCATCAGCGTAACTATACAGAGGACGCACGAACCGCTCGTAATCGTAGCCAGTGGAACCTATCATCGCTTTTCACACCTGCTCACTTGATGACGGGTAAGTATCTCCCGTGCTTTCTGCTGCGCACCCTTTTCGTACGGTCGGCACCCGTGCCGACCGTTGTCCTGGAATTGTTCCGATAATTTTACCGGAACGCGTACTCATTCACATGGTCCTGTGTGTGCTTCACGTTGACCGAATGGTAGAACGCCGACGACGGGCTTCATCAGCGACCGGAAGCCCTCTATGGAGTTGGTGTGGACGTCGCCGGTCACGTGGACTTGTGCGGCTTTGGGAATACGCCGGGGCTCATACGCTCTAGAACCCCGGCATCCGGGGCGGGGCGGTGGCCCAGAGGAGTTCTATCTCTTCGGGTGTGAGGCCGTAGG
>JACCZN010000292.1 GCA_013695915.1 Rubrobacter sp. | reverse complement strand
CTGCACCGCGCTCTAGCCGCGGCCGGACCTGCGGCGGATCAGGAGCATCCCCGTACCGCCCGTTAGCAGAGCGGCGATCCCCGCGAGGGCGAGCAGGGGGCCACCGGTATCGGGCAGGAACGTAACCTCCGACCCTTCCGGAGCAGCCTCCTCGCTACCGGCGGCGTCCCCCGCCACACCCGCCTCGGAAGACAGCGGGGACCCGTACTGGTCGTCCGCGGGGGTCTGCGCCAGGGCCGCCGGCGCCAGGAGCAGCGCGACCGCCGCTACCAGAGCCAGGACCAGGACGTAGCGCCCGCCGAGATGGCGGACCCCGGGGTCCGCACTGACGAACTTCTTCATCTTTCCTCCTTTACCTACAGAGCGTCACCCTCGCGGGAGACGCTGACAGAGTTCGAACCCTCCCGGCGCCCGATGCGCGGGAGGGCGGCCACGAGCCTGTGGCGGCGCCCGCTGGCTGTGACAGCTCATCGGGGCTCCGTCTCGCCGAGCTCCTCCACGACCCGGGCGAGGTCCTCGTCCAGCGGGTTGCGCTCCAGGGCCTCCCGGTACATCGGGAGCGCCCGGTCGAGGTCCCCGCTCTCCTGGTAGGAGGCGGCAAGGAGCGCGTACGGTGCGAAGTGCTCGGGGTTCAGGCTTATGGCCCTGAGGTGTGCCCTCTCTGCGCGGTCCTCGTCCCCGGCCCGGCCCGCGAGCTCGGCCTCTCTCTGGGGTATCGAGGGGCTTACGGGGTTGAGCCTCTCGGCGCGCTCCACGGCCGCCAGGGACTCGCCGAGGTCGGTGATGGCGTAGCTCTGGGCGAGGTAGCGGTCCGCTACGTATAGGGGCGACAGGAGGGCTATCGTGAGCCCGGCTGTCACGGCGATGCCGGTGCGGGAGGGCCACCGCAGCGGCCCTCCCCCGGCGCCTTTCCACGGCGCCACGAGCAGACCCAGATAGACCATCGCGGGCAGGGTGACCGCCGGTATCTGCCAGAACCACTCCACGCCGGAGTGGACGGCCCAGTAGGTCACGGCCGCGAGCAGGGCACCCGCCTGCGCCCGGCCCTCAGGGTTCAGGCCCCTGAACCTCCACCACAGGCCACCGAGCACGCAGACCGAGAGGAACCCCGCGAAGAGGACTCCCCCGACAAGGCCCCGCTCGCCGAGGACCTCGAGGGGCAGCATGTGCGGCTGGCGGACCCACCCGCGCGGCTCCTCGCGGAGCTGGTAGTAGGTCGCCTCGTAGTTGTGCGTCCCGACGCCGAGCAAGGGGTTCGCGGCAAAGTCCTTCCAGGCCACCTGCCAGAGCATGTACCGCCCGGAGCCGGAGGCGCTCAGGTACCGGCTCTCGTCCATCCCGGCCTCGTCGTTGCCCTTGAACCCCTCCCACCGCTGCTCCCCCCACGCGACCGGGTCCCCGACCCGCTCGGCCGCGGCGGACCCGCCGAAGAGGAGGGCGACCGCCACACCGGCCAGCACCAGCCCGCCGAAGCCGCGCGTCACGGCGGCCGGCGGCCTCCACCGGCGGTCGGCGAGGCCCCACAGAGAGCCGTACAGACCGGCAGCCGCCGCAGCCATCCAGACGGTAGGCAGCACGCTCTCGAGCGCCGCCGCGGTGCTCCCCCCACCGAGGGACTCCTGGTAGACCGCGTTGAGGTCCGGTGCCGTGACGGCCACGGCGGCGGCCACCGGAGCCAGGGCCAGGAGGCCCCGCAACCGCCGCCCGGAGAACAGGAAGAACACGGGGACCGAGACGGCCAGGGCTACCATGGCCCCGCGGGACTGGGTCAGGAAGGCGGCCTGCGCGCAGAGGGTTGCGGCGGCCAGCACCGCCCCCCGGAGGACGGGATGGGTGCGCCGGGAACCGGCGAGGTATACCGCCGCCCACAGAGGCACGAGCAGGAAGGCCGCCGCGCCGTTGTGGTAGCCGACCGTGCCGATCAGGCGGTCGTACTGGAAGTACTCCCCGGGCTGCGGCAGGAGCGCGAGGAGGGTCAGGAGCGCGACGGCTCCCGTCCCCAGGACCGAGGCGGCGAGCACCCGCCGCCGGGAGGCGCCCAGCGCGACGAGGGAGACCGCCGTACCGAACGCGAACAGGTACATGAGGGTCTGCCCGGCGCCGACCCACGCGTCCCCCCTGTTCGGCGACCAGTAGACGGAGGCGACCGTCAGGGCCGCGTAGCCGGCGAAGAGCCCGAGCGCCAGAGCCGCCCAGCGGGACCCCGCACCCCGGAACACGCCTCCCACGGCGGCTACCAGCGAGAGACCGGCGAGGAGCAGGGCCACCGGCACCCAGCCGCCGACGAAGTACCCTCCGCTCTCGTAGCCCATCCAGGCGGCGAGCAGAGCGACGGCGGCCAGCACGAGGGTCGGGGCCAGCCGCTCTCCGCTCGCGGGAGGCGCTCCAGGGCCGCCCGTCCTCTCCGCTTCCCGGGTCGCCAGACCAGTCATCCCGCAGCACCGGTTGCGGCAGCACGGGTTGCGGCTGTTCGCGACGGCCCGTGCTGCCGCCCGTCCCGGCCGGTCATGCCGTCCTCACGGAGCCCCGCGCGGTTCCTCCGGTCTCCGGCGGGCGCTCTGGGGAGGCGCCGAAGTAGTCGAGCGTCCTCTCCAGCCCTTCGGAGATCCCGACCTCGGGACGCCAGCCCAGGGTGCGGGCCGCCTTTGCGGGGTCTATCGAGCTGCGGAGCTGCTCGCCGGGCTTGGCCGGTCCGTACGCGGGCGGCAGAGCCCTGCCGGAGAGCTCGCGCAGCGTCTGGTAGAGCTCGTTGACGCTGGTCTGCCGGGCGGTGCCGATGTTGTACGCGCCGGAGGGGGGCTCGCCTTCGAGGGCGAGGGCGTTGGCCCGGGCCACGTCGGCGACGTACACGTAGTCGCGGGTCTGCTCTCCGCTACCGTTTATGCGCGAGACCTTGCCAGCCGCGAGGTTGCCGCAGAAGATCGCCACTACCCCCGCCTCCCCGTGCGGGTCCTGCCTCGGTCCGTAGACGTTGGCGTAGCGCAGGGCTACGTAGGAGAGGCCGTGCTGGAGGTTGTAGTAGTAGAGGTAGCGCTCGGCGGCGAGCTTGGAGACGCCGTATGGGGAGAGCGGGTACTGGGGATGGTCCTCTGTGGCGGGGAACTGCTCCTGCTCGCCGTAGACCGCCCCGCCGGTGGAGGCGAAGACGACCTTGCCGACCCCATAGCTCACGCAGCTCTACAGCAGGCGGATGGTGCCGAGCACGTTCACGTCGGCGTCGAAGGCCGGCTCTGCGACCGAGCGGCGGACGTCCATCTGGGCGGCGTGGTGGCAGAGGGCTTCGGGGCGGAACTCCTCGAAGCCCTCCCGGCAGCCGGAGCGGACGTCCCTCTCGTAGAAGTGGGCTCCTTCGGGGACTTTCTCGCGTTGGCCGGTAGAGAGGTCGTCCACTACGGCGACCTCGTGGCCGCGCTCCAGCAGGTGGTCGGCTACGTGCGATCCTATAAACCCCGCGCCTCCGGTGACAAGTACCCTCATCTATGCTCCTTCCGCTTTGTGGCGCCACGGGGCATCCGGCCTCCGTTGGCCGCCCTCGGAGACCGTGTAGCCCGCCTTGCCTCTCCGTTTCGCCCGGTACATCGCAGCGTCCGCGATGTGCAGCAACTCCTCGGCCCGGTGCTGGCCCTCGCTCACGGCGATGCCGGAGCTGACCGTCACGGAGACCGTGCGGCCGTTCAGGGTCATGGGTGCGCGCAGGCTCTCCAGGATGCGCTCCGCGACGCGGGTCGCGTCCTGGAGGTTCTCCGTGTCTTCCAGGACGACGGCGAACTCATCCCCGCCGAGCCGGGCCGCCGTGTCCCCCGGCCGCAGCGACTCGGAGAGCCGCCGGCCCACCGTAGCGAGCAGCCGGTCCCCACTCATGTGGCCCAGCTCGTCGTTGACCGCTTTGAAGTCGTCCAGGTCGAGGAAGATCACCGCGACGGGGCTGCCCCGCCGGTGGACCCGGGCCAGGGCGTGCTCTAGGCGGTCCATGAACAGGGCCCGGTTCGGGAGCCCGGTGAGGCCGTCGTGGAACGCCCGGCGCACGAGGTCCTCCACCAGCGTCTTGCGGCCCCCGACATCCCGGAGGTAGTAGGCGCGCTCCGCGCCGGGCCTGCCGGACAGACCGGCGCTGAGCGCCTCGAAGTAGCGCCAGGAACCGTCGGCGTGCCGCATCTGGACCAGCTCCACGGGTACCGGAGAGCTCCCGGCGCCGACCGCCCCGGGCTCTTCCTCTCTCCGGTGCAGGTACTGCGAGAGCCGGGTCCCGACGACCGTCTCGGGCCTGTGGCCCAGCCCCCGGTAGACCGCCGGGCTCGCGTAGCTTATGAGGCCGTCGGCGCCCACGATCAGGACGATGTCCGGCGCGGCGCGGACCAGGCTCCGGAACCTCCCCTCGCCGTAGACCCTCTGCGGGACGACCGGCCGGTCCGGCCTCCTGCGGCGCCGGGAGCGGACGAAAAGGGCGGAGTCCGCGGCTCCGGCGTTCAGCCTCGCCGGCCGGCCGGTACTCACGACGGGGTCCTGTGAGGTCCGGAGGCCCGTCCGGGGAGCTTCGGGGGTGTGCGTCTGCCGGACATGGATCAGTATGCCCCCCGGCCGAGGAGGACCATCCGCACCGTGCGGACCAGGATCACGACGTCCAGCCAGACCGACCAGTTGTGTACGTAGTAGGCGTCGAGCTCTATGCGCTCGCGGTAGCCCGTGTCGCTGCGCCCGCTGACCTGCCAGAGGCCGGAGATACCGGGCCTCGTACGCCGGTACATGTCGTAGACCGCACCGTACCGGGACGTCTCAGCATCCACTATGGGCCGGGGTCCCACCAGGCTCATCTCCCCCCGCAGCACGTTCCAGAGCTGCGGCAGTTCGTCCAGGCTGGTCTTGCGCAGGAAGCGGCCGACGCGGGTAACCCGCGGGTCGTTGCGGAGCTTGAAGCTCTTCTCCCACTCCGCCCGCAGTTCCGGGTTGCCCTGCAGGTACTCGTCGAGGAGCCGCTCCGCGTCGGTGTGCATCGTCCGGAACTTCCAGCAGCGGAAGTGCCGGCCCCCGGCTCCCAGCCGCAGGTGACCGTAGAAAGCCGGTCCCGGGGAGTCGAGCCTGACCAGGACGACCACGGCCAGCAGCAGCGGGCTTATCAGCAGCGCGCCCGCCACCGTCGTGAGCAGGTCCAGCACGCGCTTGGTCCTCCGGGACCACGGGTCGAGGAGGTTGTGCTTGATCTCCACCCCGAAGCTCCCCGCGAAGTCCCGCGCCGTGACCGCGGAGTTCGTGATACCGCCGAGGTTCGGCATTACCACGACGCACCGGAAGCTGGTGCTCGCGGCGCTGACCAGCGGGGCCAGGTGTTCCCGGCGGGTGTGCGGCATGGCGAAGATGGCCGTGTCTATCCCGCGGTCCCGGGCCACCTTCATGGATTCTTCGAGCCTCCCGCCGTAGCGGACACCCTCCAGCATCCCTCCCTCGGGGACCCGGTGGTTGTCGAAGACCTCCACGGGCCTGAGCCCGAGCGGCCACTCCCTCTGCAGGGTCCTGAGCAGTTGAGCGCCGACCTCTTGAGCACCCAGTATCACCACCGGCTTGCCCCAGACCCCGGCCCGCAGCAGCGTCCGCTTTACGAGGTTCCGCGCCAGCGGGGCCAGCAACAGGAGCCCCAGGAAGTTGAGCACCAACAGCAGACGGGAGAGCGAGCCTCCTACCTGAGCCGCGAGGGCAAAGACCGCAGTTATGGCCAGCGTGGCCGACACGGCGTAAGTCTGGCGCCGCAACTCTTCGACCTGATCCACACCATATCCCGGATACAGACCCAGGAGCGCGCGCAGCCCCACCCAGATCAGCACGTTCGGCGCGATGCTGGCGATCGCGACTCCCGATAGCCCTCCCTGCCCCCAGATGCTCTGGAGCCCGGCGGCCACCTGCCAGACCAGGAGCGCGAGCAGGACATCCGAGAGGATCAGGGCAACTACGACCATCCGTTGTCTCCGGTACTCCGCTCGTCCTTCGGATAGCGTACCGGCCCCGCTCTCCTGCCTCTCCAGTACATCGACCGGCCATACGGCTTCGGCTTCAACGGTGCTCAGGTTTCTTCTCTCTTCCATAACAGTAATGCTAGGAGCCGGCCGGGCTCAGCACATCGGCTATGCAGCACATCCGATACTGGCCAGGTGGCCTATTTGTACCCGGATGCTCCTACCGGCCCTCGGCCCCGGAGAGCAGCCCGGCACAGGGGCTCCCGGGCTGTAAGCGCAGGTCTCTCCCCTCGCGGTCCACGTACGCCGGGTCCTGGTAGACGTTGCTCTCGAGCACGTAGCCGGTCGGGTCCGGGCGTATGCCGCCCGGGCCGCTCTCGGCCCCGGGGTCCTCGTCCTCGCTGCCGCCGCTTATGCAGTTGTCGCGTACCACGTTACCGGTAGCAGAGAGCGGCACTTCGGGGGGAGGTATGGCGGGAGAGCCGTAGGGGCCGAGATCCTCCCAGTGGTAATCCACGTTATACCCTCGGTAGGTCGTACCGCCGCTGCTGCGCCGGGTGCTGTTCGTCAGCAGGTTGTTCTCGACGACGTTGTCCCGGGATACTTTGGTGCCCCTACCGGAGAAGATTATCCCTTGGCCGTTACCGTCTATGACGTTGCCCCTGACCAGCGTGTCGTTCGCGTCCGGGTAGAGCTGTATGCCACGGTCTACGTTGTCGTAGATCCTGTTGTTCAGGATCTCGGTGCCGTTGGCCTTGGAGACGTAGATCCCGTGGTCGTGGTTTATGTCGAACCCGCCGCAGTCGTGGATCCCGCTGTCCGATATGTTCGTCCTTTCGGCATACTCCTCACCGAGGCCCAGGTTGAAGCAGGACTCCCCCTGACGGTTGTTGGTTACGTCGAGCCCCGTCCAGCGCGTGTCGTCGGCCAGGACCGTGGGGCTCGGCAGGGTGTTCCTCTCCCGCCCGTCAACGGTGATGGGCTCTCCCCCGTCGTCGCGGAAGAGCGGCGCACCGACGAGGTCCAGGTCCCGGAACGTCACGAAGTCGGCCCCCGCTCTTACTATTATCCGGGCCTCTATCGTCGCCCTCTCGCCGGGGGTGCTCGTAATGGTGATCCTCTCGCCCTCCGACGCTCTCCGGCGGTCCAAGACTAGCTCGGTGCCGTAGTTATCGCTCCCGTGGTACGTGCCGGCTTCGAGACACCCGGTCCCGCCCTCGGGGAGGCTGTCTACCAGCTTCTGCACCGTCCGGTACGCCCCGGTTTCGGATCTGCCGGAGCCGGTGTCGTCGCCGGAGGGAGAGGCCCACCTGTCGCAATCGGGCGCCGGGTCACGGCCCTCCTCCGGGGCCGGGGACTCCGCCGCGGGGAGATAAGGCCCCAGGCCCCCCGTCAGGCTAGCGGCGATGGCCAGCAGCAGGACCAGAGAGATCCCGGCTGCGGCGAACAACATCCGTCGGCCCGGGTAGCCCCCGGATGCCAGTACACGAGCGACCCTTACCGGGACTGGGCCTGCGCCGGTCCGGCGGCGGCCCGGCCTCACGGAGAGCCCATTTCAAGATTTTTCTGGCCGTCAGGGCCGCCAACGCTAAAGTCTTGCGCCGGACGTGACGACAATACCCAACGGTGGCGCACAGGCGCTGCGACAAAGGCAACCCCGTCGCGAGGCGGGCACGCAAAACCATGGGCCTCGGCGGGATCCCGAGGCAGCCAGGCTACCGAACAGCGGCGGAGCACCGGGCTCCGTCCTCGAAGAAGGAGGGGATCGTGAGCTACAGAGACAACCCGATGCACGTACAGAGGGCCGACAATGCTCCACCGGGGTCCGGGCCGATGCTGCTCAAGGGCGCCCTGGCGTTGTTCGGCGCGGGGCTCCTTGCGGCGCTGGTAGTGTACAGCTTCGTCGTCTCTCCCACGGAAGCCCGGGCTCAGGGAGGATGCGACAGGTTCGCGGCCACGAACGGCAACAACAACGCCCCCGGCACGCAGCAGAGGCCCTTCCGCACCGTGCAGAAGCTGGCCAACTCCTTGAACCCCGGGCAGACCGGTTGCCTGCGGGGCGGGGTGTACGGGGCGGCGAACGCCCAGCTCAGCATCCGGGAGAGAGGCATAACCCTCCGCAGCGCCCCCAGGCAGCGGGCCGAGATACGGGCGCGGATACACGTCGCTAGGGGAGCCAACGGGGTGACGGTGCGCAACCTGAACCTCAACGGCGCTCCCCACAACCTCCCGAGCGTCACCGTAAACGCCCACAGCACCCGCTGGCTCGCGAACGACGTGACCAACCACCACCGCGCAGAGTCCTGCTTCGTGCTGGGCTCCTACGGCTTTGGCAGGGCCGATAACACGCTCATCTCGAACAACCGCATCCACGACTGCGGCAGGATGCCGAGGAGCAACCATGACCATGGCATCTACGTCGGTCTCGCAGACGACACCAGGATCTTCCACAACACCATCTTCAGCAACGCCGACCGGGGCATCCAGCTCTACCCGGATGCAGATAGGACCCGCATAAGGAACAACGTCATAGACGGCAACGGCCAGGGCATCATCTTCTCCGGCGACAACGGTGTAGCGTCCCACAGCAACAGAGTAATAGGTAACACCATTACCAACGCAGAGGCCCGCCACAACCTCGAGTCCTTTTACCCTGACGGCAACCCGATAGGTAGAAACAACGTGGCCCGCGAGAACTGCGTCCGCGGCGGGGCCCGGGACAGTGGCAACGGCGGCATCCAGAGCCCGCAGAGAGGGTTCTCCGTCAACAGCAACGTGATCCAGTTTCCAAGCTACGTAAACCGCTCGAACGGTAACTTCCGTATCCAGAATGGCAACTGCAGAGAGCTCATGCTGAACCCAAACGTGAGGTCCCGAACGCCCTTCCCGGGTGCCACGTCGTAAGAGCGTCTTCTTCCTGCTCGCCGCACCGGAAACGGGGTCCGGCGAGCAGGAGCCAGGCCAAATGGGATGGTTCTGCCCCTTCCTCACGTTTCCCGGGGAGAGGGTTCTCCCAGGGCGGCGATGATTAGCGTTATATACTGCGACAGGATTTGGGAACCTGGGACGCTTGGTGTTGTGTCCTTGTCGCTGATACCCTCGGTCTTCCGCTAACAATGGATCCCACCCGCTTGGCGACACTCTCTCCGCCGTGCGTCTTTCTCCCGGTTTACAGGTCCAGGACTCCCTTGCAGAGGCTGGCTTTTCCGCTCTATCTACGCTGGCACCCTTCCGTTCACGCTCTGCTGGACCCACGTAGATAAGTCTCGACCTATAAG
>JACCZN010000270.1 GCA_013695915.1 Rubrobacter sp. | reverse complement strand
TTGCCGTTCTTGAGGTAGAGCTTGAGCGGTATCAGGGTCTTCCCATCCTCCTGGCTCTTCCCCGCCAGACGAGCTATCTCCCGCTTGTGAAGGAGCAGCTTGCGGTCGCGGGTGGGGTGCTGGTGGACGTGGGTGGCGTTCTCGTACGGCGAGACGTGAGCGCCCAGCAGGAAGACCTCCCCGTCCCGGACCCGGGCGTAGCTCTCCTTGAGGTTCGCGCGTCCGGCCCGGATGGACTTGACCTCGGGGCCGGTCAACTCTATGCCCGCCTCGTAGGTCTCCTCTATGCTGAAGTCGTGGAACGCCTTCTTGTTCTGTGAGAGGGTCTTCATATACGCTGCACCACCCTTAGCTCGGCCCGCTGCATGAGCGGCAGCACGTCCAGAAGCTCGACCAGAACCCGGTCCCCAACCCTGTAAGACGAGCCGATGGCCTCGTTGGAGAGTACCACGCCGCTCGGCTCCAACTCCCACCACCCGGGCAGCTTGCTCACGTGCACCAGACCCGTCGCCCCGGTCTCGAGCTCCACGAAGAGCCCGAAGGAGGCCGTGCTCACGACCGTACCCTCCAACTCGTCGCCGGCGCGATCCTGCATCAACCACATAAGAGTATAGCTGTCCGCGGTCCGCTCGCAGATGGCACTCCTGTACTCCCGCTCGGAGATATCGTGCGCCACCTCGCTCGTATCCTCCGGTGCTTCGTCGCCCAGGAGCGCCCGGTGGACCAGCACGTCGGCGTAGCGCCGGATCGGGGAAGTGAAGTGCGCGTAGTCCTTCAGCGCGAGCCCGAAGTGTCCCGTGTCCGCCGCCGAGTAGAACGCCCGCGGTATGGAGCGCAGTATGAGGTAGTTGACCACGTCGGCCTTGGACTTTGCGGCTATATCCCCGAGGGTCTCCGGCGTCGGCTCTACCTGGATCCCGATGGCCGCAAGGCGCCGACCCAGGGTCTCCAGGTCCTCGAAGTCCGGCTCCTCGTGAACCCGGAAGACCCCACCGTTGCGGCCTCGCAGCATCTTCGCCACCGCCTCGTTGGTGAGGACCATGAGCTCCTCTATCAGCTCGCGGGCCGGGCTCGAGCGCCGCACCCGCGAGCCGGTAGGAACGCCCTCCTCGTCCAGCTCGTACTCTGGCTCCTTGCCCCCGAGCTCTAGCTTGCCCCGCACCGCCGCCCGGGTCTTGAGCTTCCTCGAAAGTTCGTAGGCAGCCTCTACCACGGGAGCCCGATCCAGGTCTCCCTCTCCCCGCAGGAAGGCGTCCACCCCGTTGTAGGTGAGCCGGGCGTCGCTCAGGATCGTGCTGCGGTACACCCGGCTGCTCCTGGTCTCTCCGGCCTCGCCAACCTCCATCTCCACCGTCACGGCGGCCCGCTCCACACCCGGCCTTAGGGAGCACACCCCGTTCGAGAGCCGCTCGGGCAGCATCGGTGCCACGGTCCCCGGAAGGTAGACGGAGTTACCCCGGCGCGCGGCCTCCCGGTCGAGGAGGCTCCCCGGCTCCACGTAGTGCGTGACGTCCGCGATGTGTACCCAGACTCGGTAGCCGCTCCCCTCGCCGCGCTCCACCGTGATGGCGTCGTCGAAGTCCCTGGCGTCGGCCCCGTCCACGGTCACGGTCGGCAGGTGCCGCAGGTCCCTGCGCTCCGGTCCTTCCGCCGGGTCCCTCTCCGCGACCCTCTTCGCCTCCTCCTCGACGCGTTTGGAGAACCGGCGCGAGGTATCCACGGAAGCGAAGAGCGCATCGTAGACGTTGCGCGGGTCCTTCGACGACCCCAGCACCCGCGTTACCTCGCCCCTTAGGGAACGGGCCTTCTCCTTGGCACTCACGATCACCAGGTCCCCGGCCTCGGCTCCGCGGCGAAGCTTGCGGGCTACGAGCACCGGCCGCCGCTCCTCGACGAAGATCGGCTCGGCCACGGAGTACTTGCCCCGCCGGACCAGAAGCGCCGGCAGGATCACGGCCGCGCCCCGGTTGTCTGGCCCACGCGCATCACTTGAGTCTATCATGGGCTCCCGCCCGCTCTTACGCGGTGTACGCGGTGAGCGCTACCGCTCCTCCCCGGGCCGGTCAGCCGTCCAGGGGCAGGCTCGCGGCCTCTCCGGAGAGCACGACCCGACCCTGCAGGGCTCTTAGGCCCGTGATCTCACCGTCGAACGGTAGCTCCTCCGTGGGATATACG
>JACCZN010000269.1 GCA_013695915.1 Rubrobacter sp. | reverse complement strand
ATAGACCAGCGCATCCCCTGAATGGGCCAAATTCGAACCGGGAGCCTGACCGGGAGAGTGGACGTAGGAGAGACGCTTGGCGAACAGATCGTCGAAATGGGCAGCGTAACCTTCGAGCGGGCCGGTAACGGGCTCTACGAGAACTCTTTTGGTCATGTTCAAGAAGAGTGCGATAGGCTATAGACATGATATTCCCAATTACCGACCTGCTGGATGACGACCACAGCGAGAAGTGGCTGCTCGAACATTTTCACCCCGAGGGACTGCAATGCCCGAAGTGTGGATCAGGACAAGCCCGACGCCGCATTTTCCGACAGGCAAAGACCAGCGGGCTCACCGTCTACCGCTGTTTGGAGTGTGAAGGTGTCTATAATCTCTACTCCGGCACCATCTTCGAGAAGAAACACTTGCGTCCCTCGCAGGTAGTTTTGCTCTTGAGAGGGGTAGTCAAAGGAGAATCGAGCCTGGCTGTGGCCCAGGAGCTAGGCATGAGCCGCACCGCGGTGCACTATCTGCGCAAAGAGCTACAGGAAAACGCCCACAACCTCCAACCGCAAGCACCTCTTATCGATGAGCACACCGAGACCGATGAGATGTTTCAGAACGCGGGGGAAAAAAGGTGAGCATCACCTTGATCCTGACGACCCTCCCCGAAGGCGGGCCAATAAACGCCGCGGCCACGGCTCCTATGACAACGACCGACCACCGATAGTCGGGAGCGTGGGAAGGGAGAGTGCAGAGGTGAGGTTGCGAGTCATTGGGCACACCGACAAGGAGACTCTGCTACCCCACGTCCATCGCTACACCGATACTGAAGCTACCATCTACACTGATGAATGGCGTGCTTACGGGCAGGTCCAAAGAGAGCATCGAACGGTTGCGCATGGGTTAAAGGAGTGGGCGCGCGACGACGACGGGGATAGGATCAGGGATGTACACGTAAACACCATCGAGGGATTGTGGACGACCTTGCGCAACTTCCTCAGGCCGTTTCGTGGGGTACACAAGAAGTATCTGGGAGGCTATGTGGCGATGTGTGAGTTCGCCATCAACCTCAAGCGCATCACTCCCGCCTTCATCTCTTCACTCGTCGCCCAGCACTCCGTCTGAACATGAGCCAAGATCTTTTCACGGCGACTCCCTCTGGCGGGCGAGGGAGATCTCGCGGTTCTCCAGCGAGGAAGCGTAGCAGGCGTCTATGACGCGGGCGCGCAGCAGTCCCTCTTCTCCGGACTTGCTCTCCCGGTCGCCGCGGCGGAGGGTCTCCACGAAGCGGTGGACGACGTTGAGGTGTCCCTCGCGAGGCTCTATCTCGGGGGCGACGACGGCGGGGACGCCCGCCACGTCGGTGTAGATGCGCACGGTGTCCTCGGTGCCGTAGTTCTTGACCTTGATCTCCGCGCCTCCGTCGGTGCCGTAGAGGGTAACGCCGAAGTCGTCGCCCGACTCCCGGTAGGCTGCCCACCCGGCCTCCAGGCTGAGGGTTGCGTTCCCGGAGAGGCGTATAAAGGCCGTCGCCATGTCCTCCACCTCGTAGGCGTCGCCGACTGCCGTCCTGGCGTCGCCGCGACCACCGCGGCCCCGGGGGCCGAGCTCGGAGTAGGTCGCGCAAGTCACGCTCTCGACCTCGGGCTCGCCCATCAGGAAGAGGGCCATGTCGATCATGTGCACCCCTAGGTCTATAAGCGGCCCGCCGCCGGCCATCTCCTTGCTCGTGAACCAGCTCCCCAGACCCGGTATGCCGTTGCGGCGCATCCAGGTTGCCCTGGCGTGGTAGATCCTTCCGAGGTTACCCTCCAGCACGTGGCGCTTGAGCGCCTGCACGTCCCCGCGCTCACGCTGGGTAAAGGCGACGTGTACCACGCGGCTGGCCTTGCGGGCCGCGTGCAAGATGCCTTCGGCCTCCTCACCCGTTCGCGCCAGCGGCTTCTCGCACAGCACGTGCTTGCCGCCCTCCAGCGCCGCTATGGCCGCCGGAGCGTGGAGGTGGTTGGGCGCGCAGATGCTGACCGCGTCGAGGTCGTCGCGCTCCACGAGCTCCGCGTAGTCCGGGTAGAGGTTTGGTACGCCATACCGCCTTCCGAGCTCGGCCAGCTTGCGCTCCTCCATCCCGGCGAGAGCTACAGCCTCGACGCCCGGCATCCTCAGGTAGCTCTTCAGGTGCTGCTCGCCAGCCCAGCCGAGGCCGACAACGCCGACGCGCAGGGGTTCAGGGTTGACTCGTTCAGCCTGCAAGGGTCCCCCTCTGGTATCGGCGCTCACTCCAGTGGCTCCGTGTTGCCGCGCGTGGGCTCGGGGCCCGGGCTCGGGGCGGCCCAGCGGACGGCGTTGTTTATGACGCGCCGCACGTCGGGGTCGTAGTAGGAAGGGTTCTCCTCGTGGCCGGGCCGGAAGTAGAAGATCCTGCCCCGTCCCCGACGGTAGCAGAGGCCGCTGCGGAAGACCTCTCCCCCGCCGAACCAGCTCACGAAGACGAGCTCGTCGGGCGGTGGCACGTCGAAGTGCTCCCCGTACATCTCCTCTTCCCCGAGGTCTATGTACTCTCCGAGGCCCTCGGCTATGGGATGACCCGGGGCGACGACCCAGAGCCTCTCCCGGTCGCCGTGGCGCCACTTGAGGTCGCAGGTAGTGCCCATGAGGCTCTTGAAGACCCTGGAGAAGTGTCCCGAGTGAAGCACCACGAGGCCCATGCCGCCGAGCACCCTCCGGTGGACTCGCTCCACAACCTCGTCGGCTACCTCATCGTGGGCAATGTGCCCCCACCACAGGAGCACGTCCGTCGCCTCCAGCACCTCGTCCGGCAGACCGTTATGGGGCTCGTCGAGCGTCGCGGTCCCGACCTGCGCGACGCCTCCCTCCCGCAGCGCATCGGCCAGGGCGCCGTGGATACCGGCGGGGTATACCTCGGCGGGTCTCCGCTCGTTCTGCTCGTGGCGGTACTCGTTCCAGACCGTGACACGCGGTGTGTCGGTCAATGCTAGATACCTCCGTTCTCTGGTGCGACCCACTCGCGGCTCGCCGCGCTCCGCTCGACGGCGTCGAGAACCGCCTGGCAGCGGTAGCCGTCCTCAAAGGTCGGGGCCGGACTCCTGCCGGTCTTTATCCCGTCCAGCAGGTCCTTGATGGTGTGGACGAAGGTGTGCTCGTAGCCCAGGATGTGACCCGGCGGCCACCAGGCTCCGGCGTAGGGGTGGCCCGGCTCCGTCACGTTTACCGTGCGGAAGCCCTGGACATCTTCCGGGTCGTCGGCGAAGTACACTTCCAGCTCGTTCATACGCTCCAGGTCGAAGGCGACGCTGCCCCTGGAGCCGTTGATCTCGAAGGAGTTCCGGTTCCTGCGGCCCGCCGCGAAGCGCGAGGCCTCGAAGGTCCCGATCGCGCCGCCCTCGAACCGGGCCAGGAACGCCGCGGCGTCGTCCACCGTCACCTCGCCCGTGCCCGTTCCGTCCTCGAGAGGACGCTCCTTCACGAACGTCTCCGTCATACCCGAGACTTCGGCTATGGGGCCGACGAGGAAGTGGGCCAGGTCTACGATGTGCGCCCCGATATCCCCCAGCGCGCCCGAGCCCGCCTTCTCTCTCTGAAGGCGCCAGATCAGGGGGAACGAAGGGTCCATGATGAAGTCCTGCAGGTACGCAGCCCGCCAGTGCCGGATCTCCCCGAGCCTCCCCTCATCTACGAGCGTCTTCGCGAGTTGCACCGCCGGTGCCCGCCGGTAGTTGAAGCATACCATGTTGACCGTCCCGGCATCTCCCGCGGCGGCAGCCATCTCCCGTGCCTCTTCCAGCGTGTTCGCGAGCGGCTTCTCGCACAGTACGTGCTTTCCGGCGTCGAGTGCGGCCAGCACGATCTCGCGGTGCGTGTAGCCCGGTGTGACCACGTCAACGAGGTCCACGTCGTCGCGCTCCACGAGTCGCCGGTAGTCCGTCTCATGGGAGTCCCAGCCCAATGCGTCGGCTGCACGGGCGGTAGCCCCCTCATCCCGGCCACAGACGGCGGCCATCCTGGGAGCAGAGGCCACGTCGAAGAAGCGGGTGACCTGCCGGTAGGCGTTGGAGTGCGCCCGCCCCATGAAGCTGTAGCCGACCATGCCGACGCCGATCCGACCGTTATTTTGTTGCAATGCTTTAGCCTCCTTCCGTACCGAAGGCGGCATCGAAGGCCTGCGCCGAGGGCTCGAAGTCCAGCGCCCTCAGGTACTGCAGGGCCTCTGCTGCGCCGGACTCGCGCTCCATCCCGGCGTCCTCCCACTCGACCGAGAGCGGACCGTCGTAGCCGATGGCGTTCAGGGCGCGGAGGATGCGCTCGAACGGGACCGAGCCATGCCCGACGGAGACGAAGTCCCATCCGCGGCGCAGGTCGCCAAAAGGCAGGTGGCTGGCGAGTATACCGTTGCGGCCGTCCAGGCTGCGCTCGGACTCCTTGCAGTGGACGTGGTAGATCCTCTCCGCGTACTCCGTCACGAACGCGACCGGGTCGACGAACTGCCAGTTGAAGTGGCTGGGGTCGAAGTTCAGCCCGAAGCTCTCGCGGTCCCCCATCTCGTCCAGCGTCCGGCGGGTCGTCCAGAAGTCGTAGGCGATCTCGGAGGGATGTACCTCCAGGGCGAAGCGGACACCCTCCTTCTCGAACACATCCAGGATCTCCGACCACCGCTCGGCGAAGTCTCTGTATCCGCGCTCGATCATCTCCGGCGGCACCGGCGGAAAGCCGGCCACGGTGTGCCAGATCGAGGAGCCCGAGAAACCGGTTACGGTGCCCACCCCGAGCCTCGCCGCCGCCCTCGCAGTGTCCTTCATCTCCTCGGCAGCCCGCTGTCGAACGCCCTCGGGGTCGCCGTCGCCCCATATCCTGTCCGGCAGTATCCCCCGGTGTCGCTCGTCTATCGGGTGGTCGCATACCGCCTGCCCGACGAGGTGGTTGCCGATCACCTCGCAGTCCAGGCCGTGGCTCTCTAGCAGCTCCCGCTTGCGCCCGACATAGCCCTCGTCCTCCAGGGCCCTTCTCACGTCGAAGTGGTCCCCCCAGCTGGCGAGCTCCAGCCCGTCGAAGCCCCACGAAGAGGCCTTCTCCGCCAGGGTCTCAAGCGGCATGTCCGCCCACTGCCCGGTAAACAGCGTTATCGTTCTCGACACCCCTATTCTCCTTTCCCTGTCGACTCACAGCTCTCGACTGACGCGTACCCACCAAGGAGCAAAGGAGCGCACCTTCCCCGGGGGGAGGTTCCTCCAGCGCCATACTACGGCTCTATCCAGAGCGAGATCAACCTCCATGACGGAGTTTGTGGTGCCCACCCAGAAGACCAACCTCGGCAGTCCTCTTGAAGGATGCTAAAAGCCACTTCGGACTCTCAGAGATAAGGGTATGCTGCCTGCGGAGACCGAACCCGTTGCTAGAAGCTCTGGGCGTGGCACTGTCGCAGCTTACTTTAGCGGATTTGTCGAAGATCGGAGATGCTCCCAAAAGCTTTCAGGCAACGATTTGCCAGCGCGGCAGAGAGCGTGATCGGTCTCGCGCTAATCCTGCTGGAGGAACTCGGGGATCTACCCTCGTCCTGCTTACCCGAATCGGCCGCCGGAGGTTAGTGGGTATACGTCAGCCTGTTGCGGGTCCTACGAGGCAACCATATACTCCCAGAGCAGGAGGCAGACCTGCGAAAGGAGAGCCGTGGCCGAGACGTACGAGGCACCGCCCGGAGCCGGAGGAGAGTACAGGCCCCTTGGGGAGGCAAAGCTCGAGGACCACGACGAGAGGGCCTTGCGCTTCAGGTCCGGCTCTACGGCCGTCGAGGTTGCGGCCCTGGCGCCGGACCTCTTCCGCGTCGGGATGTTCCCGGGTGGACGTCCGGCGGAGTACGCCTCCGAGGGGGTGGCGAAACAGGAGTGGGAGCCGGTCGAGACGCGGATGGAAGAGGAGGACGGGGGGATCACGCTCCACGCTCCCCTCTCCTCCGTGACGGCCCGCGTCTCCCTGGACCCCCTCCGCGTGAGCTTTACCGACGCCGCCGGAAGGACCTTCGCCGCCGACGACCCGGAGCTCGGTATGGGCGCGTTCGAGAACCCCGAGGCCGACGTCTTCTCCGCCCCTCTCGGAGACCCCGTCCGGCTCTACAAGCGGCGCGAGCCGGGCGAGCGGTACTTCGGCTGCGGCGAACGGACCAGCGGTCTTGAGAAGACGGGGACGCACCAGGTCTTCTGGAACATAGACCCGCCACCCGGCCACACGGCCCACTTCAACAACCTCTACGCCTCCGTGCCATTCCTCCTGACCCTCGGTGAGGGCGGGGCCGCCTGGGGCCTCTTCTTCGACAACACCCACCGCGTCGAGTTCGACCTGGCAAAGGAGCGGGAGGACCGCGCCTACTTCGGCGCCGAAGGCGGAGACGTCGTGTACTACGTGTTCTGCGGTCCGACGGCAGGGGACGTGCTGGGCCGCTACACGGAGCTTACCGGCCGCACCCCGATGCCGCCGCTCTGGTCGCTCGGGAACCAGCAGTGTCGCTGGAGCTACGAGACTGCGGAAGAGGTCCGGGAGGTGGCCCGGCAGTTCCGGGAGCGCGACATCCCGTGCGACACGCTCTACCTGGACATCGACTACATGGACGGCTACCGGGTCTTTGCCTGGGACGAGACGCGCTTCCCGGAGCCCGAGAGGTTCGTCTCCGAGTTGCGGGACGAGGGCTTCCGCGTCGTGACCATCGTGGACCCCGGCGTGAAGCTCGACGAGAGCTACGCCGTCTATACGGAGGGCCGGGAGAGGGACCTCTACTGCAAGACGAAAGAAGGCGCGGAGTTCAACAACGTGGTCTGGCCCGGCATGTGCGCCTTCCCGGACTTCACCAACCCCGAGACGCGTGAGTGGTGGGGAGATCACCACCGCGCCCTCACCGACCGGGGAGTAGCCGGGGTCTGGTGCGACATGAACGAGCCTTCGCTCTTCATCCCCGAGCAGTCCACGATGCCGGGGGACATCGTCCATCCCGGTGGCGGGAGGCCGAAGCTCCACGCCCAGGTCCACAACGCCTACGGCTCGCTCATGGCCCGCTCCGCCCGCGAGGGGCTCCTCAAGCTCCGTCCCGACCGGCGGCCCTTCGTCATAACCCGCGCCGGGTACGCCGGGCTCCAGCGCCACGCCCTGCAATGGACCGGGGACAACTCCTCCTGGTGGGAGCACCTGTGGATGAGCATGCCCCAGCTACAGAACCTGGGCCTCTCGGGCATCGCCTGGTCCGGCGTGGACATCGGGGGCTTCTTCGGCGACTGTGAGG
>JACCZN010000261.1 GCA_013695915.1 Rubrobacter sp. | reverse complement strand
CGGGTCCGTCGTGCCTTCGACCGTCACCCGCTCACCGACCGAGTTGTCGAGCAACGCCTCGTCCTCGCTCTGGAGGGCGTAGAGGGTGCCCGAGGCCTCGTCGGTTATGGCGTGGGTGCCGTACTGGTAGGTGGTCATCTCCGGCCGCTCCAGCACGCCGGTCGCCGTCACGGGCTCGCCGCCCTCCGGTTCCCCGGACTGTTCTTCCGGGGCGGACTGCGCCAGGGCCGGTACCGCGGCCAGTAGCACCACGGCCAGCATCCCGGCCAGAAGCGTCAACTTCTTCAAGATCTTCCTCCTTGTTCATGACTCGTCTTCCTACTGAACGAACCTTCACACGCCACGGGGCAGAATTGTATCCTCCAGATGGAGGACTTTGGGCGGCGGAAGTAGGATCCCGCGCAGACCGAGGTTGCGGCCCCCATGTCACTCTGTAATGATCCTGCTGAGAGAAGCGACGGGCTGCTTGCCGGAGGAGACGCGGTGTCCGAGAGAGTTACCGGGAGAGAGCGCACCAGGGGGATACGGTGGGTGCTGCCGCTCGGCGTGGGCGTCGCGGTCCTGACCTACCCGCTCGCCTTCCTGGCGATAGACTCCTACGCTACCGTCCTCTCACTCCTCGGACGGGGCGCTCCGGAGCCCGGCGAGGTCGCGCGGTTCGGGGAGGCCGTGTACCTCTACCTCTGGCCCGGCGCCCACTTCCTGCTGGCGGCTCTGGCAGCCTCTTTCGCCGCGCGGCGGGCGGGCGGCGGGGCTCTCCGGCACGGTCTGGCGGTCGGCCTCGTCTCGGTCCTTGCGAGCCAGGCCATAAGCCTCTACTACGGCCCCCTGCTCCTGGAAGAGTTCGCGAGGTTCCTCGTCCTCGGCGCGGCGGGCGGTCTCCTCGGCGGCGCGGTGGCCCGCAGGGCGCTGGCGGCCCAGGAGGCCCTGTACCGGGCGAGCCGCGAGACCGGCGCGGCCCGCGACGCCCGGGAGATAGCCGCCGCCGTCGGGGTACACCTGTCGGGGCCGGGGGTGACGGGCGTCGCGCTGTGGGAAGCCGCTTCCGGTTCAGAGGAGGGAGACTTCTCGTTTCTCGGGGCCTGGACCCCGCCGGCGTCGGGTGAGTGGCCGGTCCGGGACCGGCTGGAGGCGGGGCGGCTGCCGGCGCTCGGGGAGCTGCGGACCCGGGGAGCCACCGTGGCGCGGGTAGGGAGCCTCCCGTCCCCGGAGCGGGCCGCGTGGCGGAGAGCCGGTGCCCGGTCCCTGCTGCTGCTGCCGCTGACCGCGCCCGGGGTCCGGCTCTCGGGCCTGCTCGTGGTGGCGTCGCGGCGGCCGGGGTTCGCGCCGGGCGTGGTCCGGCGGTACCAGACCGCCGGGGCGCAGGCGGCGCTGGCGCTGGAGAACCTGCGGCTCGTAGAGGAGGCGCGGCGGGCGGGCCGTCAGGCGGGAGTCCTCAAGGAACGCCAGCGGCTCTCGCACGAGATCCACGACACCCTGGCCCAGGGGTTCACCAGCATCGTCATGAACCTCGAAGCCGCAGAAGGCTCCCTCACGCCGGAGGCCGGCGATCTCCGGCGGGCCCGGCGGCACCTGGACGGCGCCCGCCGCACGGCGCGGGAGAGCCTGACAGAGGCGCGGCGGCTGGTCCGGGACCTCCGCCCGGAGCCCCTGGAGGGCGCTCCCCTTACCGAGGTGCTCGGAGGGGTGGTCGAGCGGTGGTCACAGGAGAGCGGGGTACGGGCGAGCGCCACCGTGACCGGCACGCAGCGGCAGCTCACCCCGGAGGCCGAGGTCACGCTGCTGCGCGTGGCCCAGGAGGCGCTCGCCAACACCCGCCGGCACGCTCGCGCCGAGCGCGCGGCGCTGACCCTCTCCTTTATGCCCGGCCGCATCGTGCTCGACGTGCGCGACGACGGCGCGGGCTTCGACCCCGCGGCGGGCGCGGACCCCGGAGCCCCGGGCGGGTTCGGGCTGCGGGGCATGCGGGAGCGGGTCGAGGCCGCGGGCGGCACCCTCTCCGTGGAGAGCACGCCCGGCGAGGGCACGAGCCTGGTCGCCGAGCTGCCCGTGCCCGCCGAAGACCCGAGCGGCGCCACGGGCAGTGCTACGGTGGCGGAGGGCGTGGAGCAGGAGCTGCCGGTAGCTTCGAGGGAGACGGGTTGAGGACGGACGGCGGGAGCGTGCGGCTCCTGGTCGCCGACGACCACCCGGTGGTCAGGACCGGTATACAGGGCATGCTCTCCGGCCAGCCGGACTTCGAGGTGGTCGGTGAGGCCGCCGACGGGCGGGAGGCCGTGGCGCTTGCCGGGGAGCTCCTGCCCGACGTGGTCCTCATGGACCTCCGCATGCCGGAGATGAACGGGGTCGAGGCGATAGCGGAGATCCGGGCCGCGCACCCGGAGATGGCGGTCCTGGTACTTACCACCTACGACTCGGACGCCGACATACTCCGGGCCATCGAGAGCGGTGCCACGGGCTACCTGCTCAAGGACACCCCGCGCGAGGAGCTCTTCCGGGCGGTACGCCTGGCCGCCGAAGGCAAGTCACCCCTGGCCCCGAACGTCACGGCCCGCCTCATGCAGCGCGTGCGCGAGCCCGCCGCAGAGACCCTGAGCGGCCGGGAGGTCGAGGTGCTGGAGCTCGTCGCGCAGGGTACGAGCAACAAGGAGATCGCGAAGCGGCTCTGGATCAGCGAGACGACCGTGAAGTCCCACATGCTGCACATCTTCGAGAAGCTCGGCGTCACGGACCGCACGGCGGCGGTCACGGAGGCGCTCCGGCGCCGGGTCCTGCGCCTGGACTGAGCCGGGCGCTACCCCCTACCGGAGAGCCCGCCGGAGCACCAGACCGGCGCCCGCTACCAGAGCCCCGGCCACCAACAGTAGCGCTCCCCCGGTCTCCGGGAGCTCGACGATCTCCCCGCCGTCCCGTTCCTCGTCCCCGGCGGGCTCCTCGTTTCCGGAAGGACCGCCGCCCGAGGGTGCGCCGTCCGGGTCGCCCCCGTCAGTCGCTGCCTCGTCAGACCCGGCCTCGCCGCGCGCGGCATCGTCAGACCCGGCCTCGCCGGGTGCGGCCTCACCGGAGACGGCCTCCTGGGCCACCGCGACCGCGGTCTCCTCGTCGGCGCCGGAGGCCCGCGCGGCCTCTACTGCCTGCCCGAAGGTCGTGGCTCCGTCGGCATCCTTCTCCTCCGCGTCGTCCACGGCGTCGTCCACGGCGTCCCGGATGGACCGGATACCGATCTCTCCCTCGCACGGCTCCCCGTACTGCTCGCCGCTCGCGGTCGGCTCGTCGCAGTCCTCCGGGGTCTCCTGCGCCCCGGCCGGCCCCGCGGCCGCGAACCCGGCCACGAGGACCACGGCAAGAGCGATCACCAGCGTCTGTAGCTCTCTCATTCTTCCTCGCCTACCTCGGGGGACTTCTCCTCATCAGTCTCCCACCTCAGCGCGCTCGCCTCAAGGGTAACCTTCGGCCCGCACCCTGTTCCCGAGAGGCTTCCGGGTCTAGAATCTCTTCGCTATGAGGTTCACCAAGATGCACGGGGCTGGGAACGACTTTATCGTCGTGGACCCGGGAGAGGTCGAGGACCGGGAGTTGCCGGACCTGGCGCGCCGCGTCTGCGACCGGCACTTCGGGGTCGGGGCCGACGGAATCCTGATCCCGACACCCTCGGGGGCTGCAGACCTCCGGATGGTCTACCTGAACTCCGACGGCTCGGAGGCGGAGATGTGCGGCAACGGCATCCGCTGCCTGGCCCGCTACGCCCGCGACTACGAGCTCACCGACGAGGACTCGCTGACCATCGAGACCGGCGCGGGCACGAAGGAGGTGCTCCTCTGCGAGGACGGCTCTTCCCGGGTAGATATGGGACCGCCCCACTTCGAGGGGGAGAGGGAGCTAGAGGGCTTCGGCTTCACCCTCGTCTCGATGGGCAACCCCCATGCCGTGGCGTTCCTCTCTTCGGAGAGGGAGGTGGAAGGGCTGGACCTGAAAGCGGTCGGCCCGCGGGTGGAGGGGGACCCCTCGTTCCCGGGGGGCACGAACGTCGAGTTCGTCCACGTCCGGGACCGGCACGAGTTGAGGATGAGGATCTGGGAGCGCGGCGCGGGCGAGACCCTGGCCTCGGGGACGGGGTCGAGCGCGGTGGCGGTGGCGGCCGTCCACCGGGGACTGGCGGAGAGCCCGGTGCGGGTCGTGCTCGACGGCGGTACGGTGGAGATAGAGTGGTCCGGCGGAGAGGAGCCCGTCTGGATGAAGGGACCGGCGGAGTATATCTGCGAGGGGGAGTTCATGTTGCAGGACGGTGCGCCGGAGGCCGAGCCGCCCGCGGACCTGGGATCCGGCACCCGGGTACCAGCTTTTCCACCCTTGTAGCTGTCCGCTCTATAC
This sequence comes from Rubrobacter sp., assembly GCA_013695915.1. Lineage (GTDB taxonomy): Bacteria > Actinomycetota > Rubrobacteria > Rubrobacterales > Rubrobacteraceae > Rubrobacter_A. The sequence goes on along the minus strand of JACCZN010000261.1, from coordinate 7,791 downwards.
CCCTGCCAGCTCGGCTTCGAGCTCATCCACGAACTGGCGGGCGGTGCGCCCGGAGCGGCCGGCGTGCCGGCGGTCCCACAGGAGCGCCCGCTCCTCGAGCTCGCTCTCCCGGAGCGCGAGGCCCCGGCTCCTGGCGAGGCCCCGGACCATGCGGAGGTACCGCTGCTGGTCGGGGGCCAGGAAGGTCAGGCGCAGGGCGAAGCGCGCGGCCAGGGAGACCTTCTCCTGGGCGCTGTCGCCGCCGTGGACGTCGTCCCCGTCCCGGTCGGAGAAGCTCTCCCGGACGATGTTGCGGCGGTTGGAGGTGGCGTAGAGCCGGACGTTCTCCGGCGGGGCCTCGAGGCTCCCTTCGAGGAGGGCCTTGAGCGCCTTGTACTCTACCTCGTGCTCCTCGAAGGAGAGGTCGTCCACGAAGAGCACGAACCGCGGCCCGCGGCGGCGCAGGAGCGCCAGCACGGCGGGCAGCTCCCCGAGGTCCTCCTTGGCGACCTCCACGGCCCGCAGACCCTTGTCGGAGAGCTCGTTGATAACGGCCTTCACCGTCGAGGACTTGCCCGTGCCCGGCGGTCCGTAGACCAGGGCGTGGTGGGCGGGGAGGCCCGCGAGGAGCCTCCTGGTGTTGGAGATCAGGGGTTGGCGCTCCTTCTCGTAGCCGCCGAGCTCCTCGAGCCGGACGGGGTCCGGCTCCTCGACCGGCTCGAGGTTGCCCGCCCGCCAGCGGAACATCCTGTACTGGCCGAAGACACCCGCGCCGTGGCGGGCATAGTGCTCCGCGAGGACGCCGGTGGCCTCGCCCCAGTCCTCCTCCGCGGAGAGCCGCCACGCCGTCTCCGCCCGGGGGGAGTCGTTAGTGTCGAGGCCGGGGTCCATCCAGGGCGTCCAGAGCTCCGTGACCCCCGGCAGGGCGTCCTCGACCAACTCCAGGACGGTTACGGCGTCCAGCTCGAAGAGCCGCTGCAGCGTGCGCAGGTCCTTTGCCGCCTGCTCCCGGAGAGCGCCGTCCGGCTCCCCGTACCTCTCGGCTGCCAGGCTGAAGGGGTTCTCGTCCTCCAGGAGGCGGGCCACGAGGTGCGACTGCCAGGCGTCGGGCAGCAGCCCCTCCGAGGAGACGGCGAGCTCCTCCCACAGACGGCCCACGGTCCCGGCTACGGAGGCAGGGTCCGGTCGCTCCTGCGAGATCAGGCCGAGCAGCTCGAGCAGGCCCCGGGCCGCGGGCGAGTCCAGGACCCCCCGGAACACGCCGAGCCCGGCGGTACGGACGAGCAGCCGGTCAGTGTCCTCTCTCTGCATGACCCGGAACTCTAGCACCGGGCGGCGCCGGCTGCGAGGAGGGGTATCCCGGCTCTCGGGCCTGCCCCTCAGGTGTAGATGTCGCGGCGGCTGAAGACCAGGGCGGCGAGGGCTACCAGGACGACGGCGGCACCGGAGACACCGGCGAAGCTCGCGGGGTCTATGCCGTCCTCGATGGCGGAGCCGTAGTGGTAGAAGACGGAGAGGGGCTGGACGCTTTCGAACGCCTCTACCAGGCTCCCGAGCGAGTCCACGAAGTACATCGCCACGAGCACCGCCCCGGGAATGGCTACGGCGAGGACGCGGCGGTGGAAGACCGCCGAGCAGAGCATCGCGAGCCCCCCGAAGAAGAGGCACAGCGGCCACAGGTTCAGCACGGCCCCGGCCGCCGTCCCCGGAGCGAGGTCTATGTCGAGGAGCACCGCCGGCACCCAGGTCAGGAGCCACAGGACGGCGAGTATGCCGAGCAGGGAGACCGCCGTGGCGGCCGAGCTGGCGGCCACGAGCTGCCACCGGGGCACGGGGTTACCGAGCAGGACGTCCAGGGTGCCGCGCTCCTCGGCCCCGGCGATGGCGCCCGCCGCGGCGAGTATGGGGAAGAAAGAGAGCGCCAGCGGGGCTATAAAGGCGAAGACCTGCGACTGCAGGAAGCCCTCTATGGTCGTGAGATCCGTGCCGGATCCTATCCCGAATAGCTCCCGGAGCTCCGGCGGGTAGCTCTCTACGAGCTCGTTGATCTGCGGCTGGTCCTGGAACGCGGGGAAAGCTACGAGCGCGAGCAGGCTGAACGCCCCGAGCACGGAACCCCAGATCAGGACGCTCCGCCGTTGCAGGCGCAGGGTGTGCAGGGTCAGGGCCGCCAGGGTGCCGCGCGGCTTCTCCCTCGTCCGCCGGGTCCGGGGCTCCGTCTGCCCGGTGCTCACGACGCCTCTCCCCTCTCCTCGCCGCCGTAGTAGGCGAGGAAGATCTCCTCCAGGCTCGGGCGCTCGTAGCGCAGGTCCACGACCCGGTGCCCGGCGGCGAGCTTTACGACCTCGTCGAGGTCTCCGTGGAGCCGGAAGGAGAGCTCCTGCCCGTCTCTCCGCAGGCCCTCCACACCGCCGAGGCACTCGAAGGGCTCTGGGTCCACGGGCCGGGCGAAGATCAGGCTCATGTGCCGGAAGGACTTGTTCACGAGGGCGTCCGTGGTTTCGACCGCGACGAGCTTGCCCTCCCGGATGATGCCGACCCGGTCGCAGATCCTCTCTACCTCCGGCAGGTTGTGGGAGGAGAAGAAGACGGTCCGGCCCTCCTCGCGGACCTCGCGGATGATACCGAGGAACTCCTCCTGCACGAGCGGGTCGAGGCCGCCGGTCGGCTCGTCGAGGACCAGCAGGGGCGGCCGGTGGAACATGGCCTGTATGAGCCCTATCTTCTGCTTGTTGCCCCTGCTGAGCCGCCGCATCGGCCGCTCGAGGTCCGCCCCCAGACGCCCGGCGAGCTCGTAAGCGTGGTCCAGGCTCTCAACACCCCGGAGCCGGGCGAAGAACCGGATGAGCTGCTCCCCGGTCATCCGGTCCTCCAGGGTAAACTCGGTGGGCAGGTTGCCCACGCTGGCCCGGACCTCGACACTCTGCCTCCACACGTCCCAGCCGAGGACCTCCGCCCGCCCCGCGGTCGGCCGCATGAAGCCGAGGAGCGTGCGGATCGCCGTGGTCTTGCCCGCCCCGTTGGGGCCGAGGAAGCCGAAGACCTCGCCCTCCTCCACGCCGAGGTCCACGTCCTCTATGCCGCGGGCCTTACCGTAGGTCTTTGTCAGGCCCTCCGTCCGGACTACCGCGCCCACGGCTTCTCCCTACCTTTCCTCTCCCAACCGCTGCACGAAGTCGTTCAGCACCGTCCCGTACTCCGGGCTCTCCAGGTCCGCGCCGTGCAGGTATCCGGCCTGGAAGACCGACCGGCTATCCGGAATCCCCTCGGCCATCTCACGCTGGAGGGCGTGGCTGAAGATCGGGTCCTCCACACCCCCGAAGACCAGAGCCGGTTGGCTTATGCGGTACAGGATCTGTCCATTGTCCACGCCGAGCAGCCCGCGCAGGGTCCGTTCGAGGCGCTCGGGGTCGTCCGGTCTGCCGAATATCCCGAGCAGGGGCTTGACCACCGGCTTGAGCCACTGGCGGCGGGCCAAAGCTTTGTAGGTCTTGACAGACGAATCCCAGGCGAACTCTCCCCACTCGCGGCGCTCTATCAGCTCCAACCAGTCGGAGATCACAGCCCGCGCCTGCTCATCTATGCGATGCGCGGTGGAAGCGAGGACCAGCCCCCGCACCAGGTCCGGTCGGCGAACCGCGACCTGCTGCCCGATCAAGCCTCCGGCAGAGTTGCACTCCAGCACCACCGAGCGCCGGCCGAGCGTATCCAGCGCCTCCGCGTAATCTTCCGCGTGCTGCTCGACGGTATAACCTTCGGGGATCGGCTCGCGGCGGCTGAGCACCAGCATCCTGAAGTCCAGAGCCCGCTTGCGATAGAACCACGACAGGTTGCGGGCTCTGTCGTACGCGGTCGCGAGACCGTCACCCGCTCCGGGGATGAACACGAGCTCCACGCCGCCACTCCCGAACTCCACGTAAGGCATCGCGCCACCACCGTCCAACTCCAGCTTCCCCCGCTCGTAGCCTGGCAAGATCATTGCTCGCTCCCCCCTCTCTCCTGCTTCCAGAGCTTCAGAAGATGGTGCATCTGCCCCTCCCAGAATCCGTAGAAGTCGCGCATCTCTTCCAGGTTCTGCCGAGCGCTTTGGGCATCCGGCGGTACGACCTCGAGGCCCCTCTCGGCCATCTGCCGGACGGTCGTGACGGACTCGAGTTGGCTGCGCATCAGGTCGTCCCACGCACCGGGCTTGACCCGGAAGTAGTCCCGCCGCTCCCCGAGCTTTGTCAGCCGCTCGACCAACCCCATCTGCACCAGCGACCGCGTCGTCTGGCTTATGGAGCCCCGGCTCGCCCGCAGAAGCTCCGCCAACCCCCCCGCAGAGAGCTCCGGAGGATTGGAGACCAGAAGCGCCCCAAGGACCCGCCCCATCATCCTCGGCAGCCCGAACCGCTCGAACATAACCGCGAAGTCCTCTACGTACCGCTCCCTCTCCTCCTCCATACACTCCTCTCTACCCGTAATGCCTTCCCGAAGCGTACAAGGAGTTTTCAATATTTTCAATATTTATTGAAACTCTCGTGCCGGGTAGAGACCGGCCGGCGGTCCGCAGCGGTAGTACACTGCGCGGCATCGAGGGATACGTTAGCGAGAGGGGGGAGTGGCGGGTGGCGATCTTACCGGTCGAGGGCAGGGAGATAAGGGAGGGCGTGGACCGGTTGCGGACCCTGGTGTACCCGCACTCCCCGGAGGCCTTCGATGTGGAGCGGCACCGCTCCGTGTGGCGCTGGCTGGAGACCCACCCGCTGGCCGGGGAGGAGATGCACCGCTGGGCGGCGACCGCTAACGGGGAGGTGGTGGGTCACCTGGCGGCAGTCCCGCAGCACTACCGGGTTGGGGGGCGGCGGGTGGTCGCCCACACGCCCACGGACTACCAGGCGCTCCCCGCGTACGGCTTCCAGGCCTTTGCCCTCATGCGGAAGTTCTTCGGTACCGTGGAGAACTGCGTGGCCTGCGACATGGTCCCGGAGGTGATACAGGTCGAGACCCGGATGGGAGCCGAGACCACCGGGAGCCTGCAGTACGCGGCCAAGCTGCTCGACGTTTCGAGGCTCCCGGTGCCGCGGCTGCCGGGGCCTCTGGAGCGTTACCTGGAGCTCGAGGAGGAGGCTGCCCCGGCCCGCGGGTACGGTGCCGACCCCCGGCACGGCGCGCCCGCCCCGCCGCCGGTGCGCCGTCGGCTCCCGATCCCCGGGCCGGTAAAGGCGCTTCTGAACCGGGGGCTGCGGGCGGCCGACGGGGCCCTCGGTAGCCTCTCCGGAACGGAGCTCGAGGTAGAGGAGGTAGAGGAGTTCGACGAGTCCTTCGACGCGCTCTTCGAGCGGGTCGCCGCCGCCGTGCCCTGCGTGCCGGAGAAGGACTCGGCGTTCCTTAACTGGCGCTACGGTCCCGGCTCTCCGCAGCACCCGGTCACCGTGCTCGGCGTGCGAGAGGGAGGGCGTCTGCTCGGGTACGCCGTGCTCCGGGTTACCGTCAAGGGCCAGCACGGCTTCCGGGACGCCTTCATCATGGACCTCACGACCGTGCCGGGGCGCAGCGACGTGGCGCGGGCCCTGCTGCGGGAGGCGGTCGGCGTCTTCCGGCGGGCGGGCGCCCCGATCGTCCGTTACCGGTTCCTCCGGTCGCCCTCGGCGCCCCGCCCGGAGGACCTGCTGCGCCTGGGCTTCTTCAACCGCAACGACCGGAGCAACACGCTGCTCGTCAAGTTCGCCGACGAAGCCCTGCACGAAGCGGCGCTAGACACCGCCCGCTGGTCGTACAACGTCGGCGACGGCGAGGCCACCTTCTGGCTTACGTAGGGTGGGCCGGGGCTAGCTACCTAAGATGCGGCCCCAGAAGCCGCGGCTCTTTACGACCTTGAGCTCGGCTTCGAGGCGGGTGCGCTCCTCGGCGATGGAGGACTTCTCTTCTATCAGCTCGGTCTTCTCCCGGGTGAGGCGCTCGCGCTCGGCCTCCAGCTTCTGCTTCTCCTCTTCCAGGGTGGAAATGGCCTTCTCCTGCAGCTCGCGCTGGTAGTCCACCAGGTTCAGGCGCTCTATCTCGGACCAGAGGCGGTCCATCTCGACCCGCGCGGCGTCGCGCTCCTGCCGGATCTCCTCTACCTGCCGGGAACGTTCCTCGAGGCGGGTCTTGTAGTCTTGTCCCTCTTGCAGGAGGCGCTCGTAACGCTCGAAGGGGACGGCGGGCAGGCGGGATGAGCCCTCGCCGGTCTCGCCGGGGTCGTCGCCCATGATCTCACCCTCGAACACCTCGTCCTCACCCGCGCCGAGCTCGCGGGCCAGCTCCTCCACCTCGGAGAGGTCGAAGAGGTACTCGCCCTCCGCGGTCCGCTCGGCCTCCAGCCGTCCCTCGGTGACGTAGCGCCGCACGGTGTCCGCCGGACAGCGGAGCACCGCCGCGGCCCCATTGATCCCGATGCCCTCTCCGCCGGACTGGCCTCTATCCATGACCGCATTCTACTTTAGCGGCCCGCGCTCATCCATCGCCCCCCGGCGGGAACGACCCGCTTATGCCCGGACCACCGCCCCGTCGCGGACCTCGACCGGTATCTCCGGCAGCGGGTTCTGCGCCGGTCCTCCGGTCGGCTCCCCGCCGGACGCCGGGTCGAAGACCGAGCCGTGGCAGGGACAGTCGAGCGTGGCCGAGCCCTCGCTGTAGGAGACGTCGCAGCCCTGGTGCGTGCAGACCGCCGAGTACGCCACGAAGCTCCCGTCCTCCAGGTGGACCAGCACCGCGGGCTCGCCCTCGTCCTCGAACTCGAACGCCGAGCCTGCCGGCACCTCGGACTCCTGAGCGATAGCCTCGCCGTTGGCGGCCTCTTCCGGGGCCTCGCTGTTGCCGTTCTCCCCGGCCGGTTCACCGTTGCCGTTCTCCCCAGCCTCTCCGGGGTCGCCGGTACCGCAGGCCGCGATCAAGGAGGCGCTCGCCGCGCCGACGCCCAGGGCGCCGCCGAAACGGAGGAACTTTCCGCGGGAGATTCTGCCTTCGGCCAAAACGTACTCCTTTTCCGCTTTCATGGGGTTCACTGGTTATATACGGAAGAGAGGGCTCCACGGTTCCTTCCAAGGAGCGAAGGTGCTTATAATCCCGGGAGACGAGCAGAGACCTCCCGGAGGTGAGTTCCGTGAGCGGTATGGTGTGGGTGCGGGCGCTGGTCGGTGCGGTCTGGCTGAACGGGGCCGTCGAGAAGCTCCTGAACCCCCGGTTCCCGGAGCAGCTCGCCGCCAGCCTGCGGGCCGGGGGATTCGTCGCGGAGGCCCCGGCTCCCTTGCAGGGCTTCATGCGGGAGACCGTGGTCCCGAACGCCGAACTCGCGGCCCAGGTGGTGCGCTACGGGGAGCTTGCGCTCGGGCTCGCCCTACTCGTCGGGCTCCTCACGAACCTCGCGGCCCTCGGGAGCCTGGCCTTCGGCCTCGTCCTGCTCCTCTCCGGGGGCGGCGTGAGCCTCGGGACGGGTCTCGGGGCACCGGGCTTCATTACCATCAACCTGCTGGTGGCCCTGCTCTCGCTCCTCGTCCTCCTGAGCCCGGCGGCCAAGGTGATCTCCGTGGACGCCGCCCTGGCCGGGCGGCGCAGGCTCCTCTCGCCGCTCCTGTTGAACCGCCGCGCGGGGACGCGCCCCGGCACCGGCTCCCGGAGGTCCCGCCGGAGCCGCACGGTGCGATAGCGAGGAGGTTAGCCGCTAAGTACTACAGTTGTAGTTATGAGAGAGGTTTGGCATCATGTACCTACTCGAGTCCGGGAGGTCGTGATGTCGGAGACGATGGACCAACAGACGGTGCGCTTGTGGGCCGCGGAGTTGGATGCGCTGCA
>JACCZN010000260.1 GCA_013695915.1 Rubrobacter sp. | reverse complement strand
CCCGGGCGCTTGGACCCTACTGGGAAGACCCCGCCCGTCTCAAACAGCTCACCGGTTACCCCTGGTGGGTGGAAGCCGTGGAGACATTGTGACATCAATAGCCCGGAACGGTATCAGGGGGCTCTTCGGGGCCTACGACCTCTATCTCGTCGTCCTCGTCGAAGTCTATGAGCTCGACCTCTCCGGTGGCGTAGAAGTCGTAGCGGGACCGGGGGAGTATGCCCTCCAGGGAGTCCTCTACCTCGATAGCCGTGATGAGCCGTCCCCGCCCCTTGCAGCGGCGGCAGTCCACGGGCCGCCACGCGGCGCCGTCGTTTCCGCGGCCCCCGCAGTTCGGGCACGCGCGGGAGGCGGTGTAGCGGATGGTTACGGTTCGTCTGGCCATCGGCTTTCGGGGCGAGCGATGGACGGCCGGGTCGTGAGGTCGTCACCCCACGGGCCCGGCCGGCCGTTCCCGCTTACGGCTGGGGTCTAGAGGCCTAGCGCCAGCTCTTCTGGTAGTCGATCTGCTCCTGGGTGAACTTCTCGGGCTCGACGCCCATGGTGTCGAGCTTGGTGCTCGCGACGAGCTGGTCGATCTCGGCGGGGATCGGCTGGAGGCCCGCCGGTATGCTCGCGGAGTTCTTTGCGAGGTGATGGGCGGCCAGCGCCTGGACGGCGAAGGTGAGGTCCATGATCTCGACCGGGTGGCCGTCGCCACCGGCGAGGTTCACGAGCCGGCCGCGGACGATGACGTGGATCTTGCGCCCGTCGGGCATCTCGTACTCGGTGACGTTCCGGCGCACCTCGCGCTCGTTCTTTCCGTTCTTCTCCAGCCAGGCGACGTCTATCTCGTGGTCGTAGTGGCCGGCGTTGGCGAGGATGGCCCCGGTCTTCATCCGCTCGAAGTGCTCGGAGTTCAGGACCTTCAGGTTCCCCGTACCGGTCACGAAGATGTCTCCGATCTCGGCGGCATCGAGGGAGTTCATGATCTCGTAGCCCTCGGCGTGGGCTTCGAGGAGCTTGACCGGGTCGGGCTCGCAGACTATTACCCTGGCGCCCATGCCCTTGGTGTACTTGGCAAGCCCTCGTCCGACCCAGCCGAAGCCCATCACGACGATCGTCTTGCCACCCATAAAGAGGTTCGTGTTGTACATCAGGCTCGAGAGCGAGGAGTGGCCGGTGCCGTAGCGGTTGTCGAACATGTGCTTGCACAGCGCATCGTTGGCCGCGAGGACCGGGAAGGGGATGACCTCCTCGGCGTCCATCGCCTTGAGCTTGAGGATACCGGTCGTGGTCTCCTCTGAGGCACCTATAACGCCGTCCAGGAGGTCCGGGCGCTTGTCGATCATGCGCCCGACCAGCTCGGCGCCGTCGTCCACCATGATCTCGGGTCCGGTCTCTATAGTCTGCTCCAGGTACCGCTCAAACTCCGCGTCGGAGGGATTGTGGGTAGCGTAGACCCGGACGCCACGCTCTGCGAGAGCGGCACAGACGTCGTCCTGGGTCGAGAGCGGGTTCGACCCGGAGACGGTCACGTCGGCCCCGGCCTCGTGCATCAGCAGGGCGAGGTAGGCCGTCTTGGCCTCCAGGTGGATGGTCATGGCGACCTTGCGGCCGTCGAGAGCCCCGTCGGCGAGCTGGTTCTTGAACAGCTTGTTCAAGACCGGCGAGTGCTGGGCGGCCCAGTCTATCTTCAGACGCCCCTCCGGCGCGAGGGCGGGATCTTTGATTACTGATTCCTTGATCATTTTTCTCCAATCCTGGTTTTCGCGACGTTCTGTTATAAGGGTCTCACATATCGCATGCCTTTTCAGGCTTCCTGGATCAAGATGACCCGAATGGCATACTTGGGGCGGCGCTTACCGGCCTTCGAGCACCTCGGACATCACGGCCGGCCGGTCCGTCATGATGCTGTCCACGCCGAGGTCCAGGAGCCGCTGCATCTCGGGCGCGTCGTTGATGGTCCACACGTCCACGCGCACGCCCCGCCCGTGTGCCGCCTCGACGAACCGCGGCGTGACGATCTCGCGCCGGCCAAAGTCTACGGGCACCTGTAGCGACTGGTACCGGGGCCGCAGCAAGCCCTCAAGACGGAGCCGGCTCATGAGGTAGAAGGTCGCTATCTCCCGCCGGGAGGCCGCCGTGGCGACCCGGCCCCCGGAGACCTCCCGGAAACGCTCTATGACCGCGAGCCTCTCCGCCGCCACGAGCACGCGGTCCTCGGCCCCCGCGCGCTCTATGGCCTCCAGGACCGCCCCCTCACCGCCCGGCGGTGCTTCCTTTATCTCGATGTTTACCGTGACGCCGGGGAACTCCTCGAGCACCTCGCCGAGCGTGGGCATCCGGACCTTCCGGTCCCGGTGCGGGTAGCTCTGCCCCCCGTCGCCGGTGAACCGATACCCGGCGTCGAAGGACCTCAACTCCTGGAGCGTCTTCTCCCTCACGAGACCGGCGCCGTCCGTGGTGCGGTTGAGGGAGGAGTCGTGGATCACGACCGCCTCTCCGTCACGGGTGATGTGGACGTCGAGCTCGAGCCCTCCGGCGCCGGACGCCTCCGCGGCCCGGAAGGCTTCCAGAGTGTTCTCGGGCGCCTGGGCCGAGGCCCCGCGGTGGGCGACGTTGACTGGCCAGCCCTTGCCGGGCGCGCTGGAGAACTGCCGGGCCTCACCCTTGCGGAGCGTCAGGAGCGCCAGCAGACCCGCGAAACCGGCGAGGACACAGACCACTAGCCATTTACGATTCATCCGGGGAAATCTACCATAAGGAGCGCCGGACCCCTCTGGTAGACTCGCAGCGTGAGCACCCCCGTCAGCTACGTCTCGCTCGCCGTGGGTGTCGGTGCCTCGGGCCCCGTGGAGCGCGGCTACGAGGCTCTGGCCCGGGCCTTCGCGGAGGCTTCGGAGAGCGTCCAGGCCCGCTGGAGCGCGCCACGGACGGTAACATGAGAATTCTGAGAACGTGCGGGTCCCGGGTCCTCCGGGGCCGTGGAACCTGTAGATCGGCGGTGTGAGGTGCGGAGAAGCCTGGAGATGTTGAGGAGCGGCCTGCGGGAGGTCGGGCCCGTCTTCTACGTCTCTCTGCTCGTCTCCGCGCTGTTCGTGCTGTGGGGTGTGATCTTCCCGGACAACCTGGAGGCCGTTACCTCTACGGTCCTGGACTACGTGATCGTGAGCTTCGGGTGGGTCTTCCTGATCGCGGCCTTCTCCTTCCTGGTCTTTGTCGTCTTCCTGGCCTCCCGGCGCTACGGCAAGATACGCCTCGGCCACGACGAGGATCGCCCAGAGTTCGGCCGAGCCTCGTGGTACGCCATGCTTCTGAGCGCGGGCATGGGCATTGGGCTGGTCTTCTTCGGCGTCGGGGAGCCGGTCTCGCACCTGGCGGAGCCCCCGTTCGGGATGGCCCCGGCCGGGACGGAGGAGGCGGGGAGCCTCGGGATGCGCTACGCCTTCTTCCACTGGGGGCTGCACCCGTGGGCGATCTACGCCGTGGTCGCCCTGGCTATCGCGTACTTCAAGTTCCGCAAGGAGAAGCGGGGCCTGGTGAGCTCGGCGTTCTACCCGCTGCTCGGGGACCGGGTGGAGGGACCTCTGGGCAAGGCGATCGACGTGCTGGCGATCTTCGCCACCCTGTTCGGCGTGGCAACCTCGCTGGGGCTCGGGGCGCTCCAGATCAACAGCGGCCTCGATTACCTGTTCGGCATCCCGGACACGGAGACGGTCTCCATACTGATCATCGCGGGCGGGGCGGTGCTCTTCATGATCTCGGCCGCCACGGGCCTCGAACGCGGCATCCTGTTCCTGAGCCGGACCAACATGGTCCTCGCCGGGGGGCTCCTGCTCTTCCTGCTAGCCATGGGACCGACGGTGCTCATGATCAACACCTTCACCGAGACCCTCGGCTCGTACCTGGGGAACCTCATACCCATGAGCTTCCGGGCGGGGGCGTTCGGGGACGGCGAGTGGCTCTCTAGCTGGACCCTCTTCTACTGGGCGTGGTGGATCTCCTGGGCCCCGTTCGTCGGCTCGTTTATCGCCCGCATCTCTCGGGGACGCACGATCCGGGAGTTCGTCGTGGGCGTGCTGCTGGTACCTACGGTGCTGAGCTTTCTCTGGTTCTCCGTGCTCGGCGGGGCCGCGCTGGACCTCGCTCTCTTCGGTGAGACGCAGGACGTGGTAACGGCGGTGGAGGAGGACGTGGCGGCGGGGCTCTTCGCGACCCTCGGCGCCTTCCCGCTCGGGTTCGTGATGTCCGTTCTGGCGCTATTCCTCATAAGCACCTTCTTCGTAACCTCGGCGGACTCGGCGTCCTTCGTGCTCGGCAGCCTCTCTTCCAAGGGCACGCCGAGGCCCCGGGCCGTGGTCAAGCTCATCTGGGGCGCCCTCGCGGCCTCGGTCGCCTCCATGCTCCTCCTCTCCGGCGGGCTAGAGGCCATGCAGCGGGCCGCCATCCTGGCGGCCGTGCCGTTCACCGTGATCATGGTCGGCCTCTGCGTCTCACTCTACAAGTCTCTCGCCGAGGAACCGAAGGCCTTCGCTCCCAAGCGGCAGCCCCCCGGAGAGACCACCGGCCGCTAGCGGGGCTGGCGCAGGCGCACCAAGAGCAGGCCGAGGTAACCGAAGATCCCCTGCGGAGAACCTGTAAGCCTCGTCCGGCGCACCGTCCGGGAGCTTACAACGTTGACCACCGGTAGGGCGTCTCGTATACTCATCTAGCTACTTCGTCGGAGTGGCGGAATTGGTAGACGCGCTAGGTTGAGGGCCTAGTCCCCGATAAGGGGGTGGGGGTTCGAGTCCCCCCTCCGACACCCGCTACACTCTCTCCACACGGCTTCTGGGACATGGTCTCT
>JACCZN010000257.1 GCA_013695915.1 Rubrobacter sp. | reverse complement strand
CAAGGGCGTACACAGCCTGATCTCGGCCTTCGCCCGGGTGCGGGCCGAGACGGATGCCCGGCTCCTCGTCGTGGGGTTCGGCACCTTCCGGGAGGCGCTCGAGGCCCTGACCCGCTCCCTCGGCTCCGGCGACCGCCACACCACCGGGCTCCTGGCGGGCTCCGGCAGGCTCTTCGAGGGCGGCGTGGAAGGCCCGATGGAGCACCTCCACGCCACGGAGGAGCTCTTCGGGAGTGCCCGCGGCCTGGAGGGCGCCGTGGAGTTCATAGGCCCTCTAAACCACAGGGAGCTCGTCAGGCTCCTCCCCGCCGCCGACGCCGCCGTGGTCCCCTCCATCTTCCCGGAGACCTTCGGGCTCGTGGCGGCGGAGTTCGGGGCCAGCGGCGTGCCGCCCTTCGTCGCCGACCACTCGGGGCTCCGGGAGGCCGGGGGCATAGTCGGGCAAGACCTGCCGTTCGACACCCGGGTCTCCATGGACGGCTTCGAGGAGAACCTGGCCCGCGCCCTAACCGGCTACCTCAGAAGGCCCGAGAAGGAGCGGAGGAGGTGCCGCGAGACCGTGCGCCGCAACAGCATCGAGTACCTGAGCTGGGAGACCCTGGCGAGCAGGATCTTCGGGCTCTCCCGCGAGGAACGGTAGGGCTACCGGCAGGAGGCTCTCTAGGGGAAGACCTTGCTCTGGTAGCGGCGGTACATGTGTTGCAGGGACTCGCGCACGGCGTCGGGGTCGCTGGCGTCTATGGCGTGTATCAGCATGACCCGCTTCTCCCAGTCCACGTCCACCAGGAAGGTCCCCGGGGAGAGCGTGGTCGCCAGCGCGGAGACCGCAACGCCGGTGGGGGTACGGCCCTCTATGGGCACGGCGACGATGCCGGGCTTTACGATGGGCCGCAGGTGCAACGTTACCAGCGCAACCTCCCACGTCCCCGTAGTGATATCCCAGAGGACGACGCCCGCGTAGGGCCAGAAGGCCACCAAGCGGGTCAGGAGGCCCGGTCCCTCGATGTTCTTCGGCTTGCCGCCGAACAGGAAGTCCCGGAACGCGAAGACCAGCGCGCCCGAGATACCGGCGCCTATCACGAGGTCCCAGGGGTGGAAGCTCGCCAGGAAGACCGCGTAGGTCAGCGTCAGGAAGACGACCGCCGTCAGGAAACGCGTCATGGGGCACCTCCCGCTCCACCCGCCAGGACCGCGGCGGCCCCGTCGCTCAGGACCAGCAGCGGCTCCGGCCACACACCGACCGCCACCACCAAGGCCGCCAGCACTACCACCATCCCTCGCACGGCCAACGGGCTGGGCTTGTTCGGGCCGCCCGCGCTAAACGGGTCGGTCTGCATCGGGGGCGCGGGCGGCGTCTGGTCCGGCTTCATGTAGACCCTCTGATAGACCTGGAAGGAGTACAGGAAAGAGAGGGCCCCGCCGAGGAAGATCAGGGTCACCAGAGCGATGCTGTTGGCGAGGGACTCCATCTCGAGCCCCGTCCTGAAGAGCGCGAGCTTACCGAGAAAGCCCGGAGCCGGAGGCACCCCGGCGACGCTGAACGCCCCGATGGCAAAGGCCACACCCACCAGCGGCCCGCGAAGCCCTATAGCCAGGAAGAGCAGCAGCTTGTTCAGCGAGTTCACGACCGCGTAGAGCACGGCGGCGGCGAACCCTATCGGCCCGCCGATCCCCAGGGCTATTAGTATGTAGCCGACCTGTCCGATGGCCGAGTAGGCCATGACCTCCGCCGGAGACCGGCGCGAGACCGCCTGCAGCGCACCGTAGATAATACTCGCCGTCCCGAGGATTATTATTACCGGGGCCCCGAGCGCCAGCACCTCCGGCAGTATGTCGCCGCCGAAGCGCAGGAGACCGTAGCCACCGATGTTCGCCAGCGCCCCGCTCAGAATCGCGACCACCGAAGCGTGGCTCCCCACGTAGACCGCCGGCAGCCAGTAGTGGAACGGGAAGAGCCCGAGCTTCAGGCCGAAGGCCACCAGTATCGCCGCGGCTATGGAGACCGTCGGGGCCAGCTCGGCCTGCGTTATCCGTTCGGCCACTATCTGCATGTCCAGGGACCCCGTGAGGTGGTAGAGACCACCGACCGCGACGAGGAAGATCACCGACCCTATAAGGTTCACGATGGCGAAGATAAACGCCGCCCGGACCTGGTAGTCCCGCTCCCGGTACCCCGTCAAGACGTACGCCGCGACCATCGAGATCTCGAAGAAGACGTAGAAGTTGAAGATATCCCCCGTGAGGAATATTCCCATGAGGCCCGTGTTCACGAAGAGCACGAACGCCGGGAACGTACGGGAGCGCACCCCGCCCATCACCTCGTAGACCAGGGCGAAGAAGATGACCGCCGAGGAGACTAGGGCGAACGTAACCCCCAGGACGTCGGCCCGGAGCTGTATGCCCACCCCCTCGGGCCAGCCGCCCGCCACCATCTCCAGCGGCCCGTTCTGCACGACCGTTACCGACAGCACGATCACGGAGACGAAGCTCGCCCCGAGCCCCGCCACGGAGAGCCACCCGACCAGCGGCCGCCGCCCGTCGAGCATCGCCAGCACCGTCCCGAGGACCCAGGTTATCCCTATCGGCAGCGAGAGGAGCGTCACGGGCGCTCCTCCCGTTCCGGGCGCCCCTCGGACGACTCCCGGTCGTCCAGGGACTCCCCGCTATCGAGCCTCTCCGCGGCCCGCCTCTCGGCCCGGGAGATCTCCTCTAAGTCTAAAGTGTCGTGCGAGACGTAGAGACGGTACACCAGCGCCAGGAGTATCGCCGCGATGGAGGAGCTGATCACGATGGCCGTCAGCACCATCGCCTGCACCAGCGGGTCGCTGACCTGGGCACCCTCGGGCAGCGGGTAGATCGGGGGCTCTCCGCGGGAGAGACCGGCCGCGATGATGTAGAGGTTGGCGGCGTTCGAGATCAGGATCACGCCGATCACGATCCGGATCAGGTTCCGCTGCAGTATGAGGAAGGCCCCGGCGCCGAAGATGATGGCTATGGTAAGCGAGATGAGTAGTATCAAGCCCTCTCCTCCCGCCGCGCCAGGCGCTCCTCCGTATCGTGGTAGACCGCTTCCTCCTCGGGCTCTCCGCTCTCCTGCCGCTGTATGACCCCCGCGATGATACGTACCGCGCCGACCGCATACCCGAAGACGAGCAGGAAGATCCCTACGTCGAAGAGGACGGCCGTGATGACCTCGACGGTGCCGATGTGTATGACCTCGGCGCCCGGCGCCGGGTAGTGGGTAAAGAGCGCATCACCCCTGAAGAGCCCGACCGCGGCCACGCCGAGCGCCAAGAGCAGCCCCAGCCAGGAGAGAGTACCGAGGCCCTGGACCGGCAGGTACCGCTCCACCACCTCCCGGCCGAAGGCCAGGTACTGGAGCACGATGGCGAGCGCCGCTATGACGCCTGCGGAGAAGCCGTCTCCCGTCTGGGCGTAACCCTTGAAGAGCGTGGCCACCGCTATCATCAGCGTCGGCACCAGCAGTACCTTGGCTATTACCTGTGTCAGGGTGCTCGTGACGCCCTCCACCGGCGCCTTCTTGCCTCCCTCCGTCACGGCAGCCTCCCCCGGAAGAGTAGCGTCGCCACCCCGAGGAGCACGAGCGCCACGACCGTGACCTCCCCGATGGTGTCCAGGGCGCGGAAGTCGGCCAGGATAACGGTAACCACGTCGTTGGCATGCGCCTCGGGTGCGAGCTCCGTGAGCCGGGCGGCAGCGCCGCCCTCCACCGCCGACGGCTGGGAGAGCGTCCCCCAGGCGACGACAAAGGCGGTCGCCCCCGCCACGGCCGCCACCGAGCCCTTGCGCCACACCTGCCTCACGGGTATGCGCGCCCCGCTCTCCAGCACCTTCCGCGGTATCAGCTTCAGGGTGCCCAGGACAAGGAGCGTTATGAGCGTCTCTATCAGGATCGCCACCAGAGCCACGTCCGGCGCCCCGAAGAAGGCGAAGGCGACCGCCGTGGCGAACCCCGCGCTGGAGAGCACCAGCACCAGGGTGACGTGCTTTTTGGTAAAGATTATGGCGACCGTGGCTATGGCCGCAGCCGCGAGAGCCAGTACCAGCGGCACGTCGTCACCCGTGACCTCACCCACCCGGTAGACGTCACCCGACGGCGTCGCCAGGATGCCGAGCCCCACGAGTATCCCCGACGGCACGAGTATGGTCGCCACCCGGCCCCTGAGATCCCGGACCTCTATCGTGTGTATGAAGTCCGAGAACCGGTTCAGGCCCCGGAGTGCCGCGTTGTACGCCCGCTCCGGCCCCGCGAGCTCCCCGGCCCGCGCGAACGCCCGCGCCGCCCCGATCCAGATGGGGCGGGAGAGGATCACCAGAGCCCCGATCGCGTAGGTGGCGAGCGCCAGCAGGTTCTCCGGGCTGGCTTCCAGGTGGTAGGCGGGCTCTACCTCGACCGGGGCATCGAACGAGGCTGCGCCCGCGTCCCGGGCGAGCGCGGCGAACGGCTCGACCAGTATCCCGCCGACGAGCACCAGAGAGCCGAGCACCGCGACCGGCGCCACGAGCGCCCACGGCACCCGCTCGGCGTGACCCCGGGCCTCCCCGAGAAAGACCCCGCTCCAGAACCGCCAGGTATAGGCCAGCGTCAGTACCGCCGCGAGGAGCGCGAGCCCGGCGAACGGAGCTCCGCGCTCCAGCGCCGCGTCGAAGAGCAGCTCGTCCTTGAAGAAGCCTATCGTCAGCGGCAGCGCGGCGAGCCCGGCAGCCGCGGCTCCACTCGCCGCCGCCAGGAGCGGCATCCGGCGGGCAAGCCCGCCGATACGGGAGATCTCGGTCTCGTGCGTCGCCTCGGTGACCGCGCCCGCCGTCAGGAAGAGCGCGCTCTTGGAGAGGGCGTGGGCGATCACGTAGAAGGAGGCCGCCATCGCCCCGTACTCCCCGCCGAGGCCGAACATAAAGACCACGTAACCGTACTGGGAGATGGTGGAGTAGGCCAGGAGCTGCTTCATGACGTTCCGGGTCAGCGCGATGATGCCCCCGACCGCTATAGAGAGCAGCCCTATGACGAGCAGCGCGTTCAGCAGCACCTCGCTCTTCTGCAACAGCGGGTAGACCCGCCCGATCAGGAGCACCCCGGCAGCCACCATCGCCGCGGAGTGCAGGTACGCCGAGACGGGGGTCGGGGCCGCCATCGCCCGCGGGAGCCAGAACTGGAACGGCACCTGGGCGCTCTTGGCGAGCCCCGCCACCGCTATGAGCCCGCCGGCGAGCGTGACCAGAGCCCCCGGCTCCGTGAGCTCGACCAGCTCCGGTATCGAGAAGGTGCCGTAGGCGGCGTAGAAGACCAGGGCTCCTATCAGCAGCAGGACCGCGGTGATGCCGGTCACCAGGAGCGCCATCAGCGCCGAGGCCCGGGACTCCTCCTTGTGGCGGTCGAAGCCGATCAGGTAGTAGGAAGCTATGGCCGTGAGGTCCCAGAAGACGAAGACGAGTATGAGGTCCTGCGCCATGGCGAGACCGACCATCGAGCCCATGAACAGGAGGATAAAGAAGTAGAACCGGACGCCGGGGTCGGAGGTGCCCGTCGCCTCCCTTTCGTGCTCCAGGTGCAGGGGAAGGTACCGCGAGGAGTAGACGAGGACCGCGAAGCCGATGCCCGTCGCCAGCAGCGAGTAGAGAGCCGCGAGCCCGTCGAGCTCTATAGCGAAGCGCAGGTCGAGGCTCGGCGCCCAGGCGACGTCCACCGCTCCGCCGCCCGAGAGCCAGCCCACGAGCGTCGCCACGGCCGCAAGACCCGCGATACCCGCCCCCACCGGCGCCGCGAGGCCCGGGCGCAGGCTGCCCGACAGGGCGGCGACCGGCGCGGCAACGACCGCCAGCACCAGCGGAACCAGTACGGCGAGCGCCGTCAGGAGCAGCCTCCGGACGCTAGTAGTTCGCGCAACCCTCTAGGTGACTCCAATACCTGCCTCTCTACGAGTAAACACTCAAGGGTCCGGGCCCGGACCGGGTTATTACAGCGAGTGCCGGGTTATTACAGCGAGTGTATTGTACTAATTAGCGGGCGCTCTTCCGGCACCCTTCCGACCAAATAGAGGCTCAGCAGGTACAATGGAACCTGGACGAAAGAGACCATAGGGGTGCAATGGTTCAGTTAATCGACAGCTACGACCGCAAGATGGACTACCTGCGGATCTCGGTCACCGACCGGTGCAATTTCCGCTGCCAGTATTGCATGCCCGAGGATATAAAGTTCCAGGACTCCACGGAGCTCCTCTCCCTAGAGGAGATGCTGACCTTCGCCGAGGCCTGTCTGCAGGTCGGCGTGACCAAGGTCCGCATCACCGGCGGCGAGCCCCTGGTCCGCAAGGGCGTCGTGGACTTCGTCGGAGACTTGAAGGCGATGGGCTTCGAGGACGTCACCATGACCACCAACGGCTTCCTCCTCAAGGAGAACCTCGCCGGCCTCGTGGCGGCGGGCCTCGACAGGATCAACATCTCCATAGACACCCTTCAGCAGGATAAGTTCGCCTTTATCACGCGGCGCAACCACTTCCAGAAGGTGTGGGACGCCATAATGGCCGCGCTGGAGACCCCGCTCTCGCCCGTCAAGCTCAACGCCGTGGCGATGCGCGGGATCAACGACGACGAGATCGTGGAGATGGCGAAGCTCACGCTCCACTACCCGATGCACGTCCGGTTCATAGAGTTGATGCCCCTGAACGGCGACACCGACGGCTCCCGCTTCCGCGCGCTCTTCATCTCCGGCAAGGAGATCCTGGAGCGTGCCCAGGGTGAGCTCGGCGACCTCCGAGAGGTCGAGCGCGAGGACCCGGCCGCTCCCGCCGACGAGTTCAAGTTCGACGGTGCTCCGGGGACCTTCGGCGTTATAACCCCCGTCTCGGAGCCGTTCTGCGCGCGCTGCTCGCGGCTCCGGCTCACCGCCGACGGCAAGATACACCCCTGTCTCCTCACCGACCTCGACGTGCCGGTGAAGGAGGCCATCCGCTCGGAGGACCCCATACCCGAGATACACAAGGTCCTCTGGAAGACCGCCGGGATCAAACCCCCCGCCGGTCTCACGCTCCCCGAGGAGGCCCGCAACCGCACGATGAGCCAGATCGGCGGCTAGAGAGCCCGGGACCGCAGGGCAGCCGGCGGTTATCGGATGTAGGACATACGAGCTTCAGACGGAGCACTCCACACCGGGCTCCCGGGAAGGGTCCGTGAGAAGAGGATCCTAGTCGGGCTCTATGGTCGCGATCAGGCCCTCCGACCTCAGACGGTCCTCGTAGAGCTCGGCGAGCTCCTTGTGGCATTTCTGGGCGACCGCCTGGCCGTTGGTATGGGCCTCTATCATCACGGAGACCGCCCGCTGCTCGCTCATGCGGGGGATGACTTTTATGAGGGTGGCGACCACGTGCTCCATGGGGTTCACGTCGTCGTTGTGCAGGATCACCTTGTACGGGGGCTCCGTGGAAGACTTGCGTTCGGTGGTCTTGCCCGGCACGGTCTCCGAACCCGTGGCGGCCGGTACTGCTCCAGCCGTAACGGCAACCCCTGACACGGCGTAATCCTCCTTCAAGAGTACCTCCATCCCTTCTCTTGCCGGGCTCTGCCGGAGACCGGTATCTCACGGCCATCTACACGGCTGTATATTTTAACCCGCGTGGCGCGTTACCTGAAAGTGCTCTTCCTCACCTCCGGGACGATACGCTACTCGAGGTGCGGCAGTACCTTCTCCAGCAGCTCGTGGGTGGTCCGGCGGTTCTTGTCCGCTATCTGGCGGTGACGGGCCGGGGGGAGGTAGTCTGCGGCCAGGTCCTGCATGAGGAGCGGCAGGTCCACCGGCCCCATCCCTCCCCACCGGGAGATCCAGTCCGCCGGGGCCTTCTCCGGCACCTTAGCGTGGGAGACGGCGGCCCACAGCGCGGTCCACGCCCGCGGCACGACGCGCCAGAAGTCGTAGCCGCCGCCGCCGGTCGCCACCCACCGGCCGCCGCAGAGGTCGTGGGCGAGGTCGTGGACCCGGCGCGGTATGTGCTCGTAGAGGCGGGTCGTGGCCGAGAGGTGGGTCAGGGGGTCCAGAGCGTGGCCGTCGCAGCCGTTTTGCGAGAGGATCAGGTCCGGCTCGAAGGCCCGCAAGACCTCGGGCACGAGCTCCTCGAAGCAGGAGATCCAGGACTCATCCCCCGTGAAGGGCTCGAGCGGCAGATTCACGGAGTACCCGAGCCCCTCGCCCCGCCCCCGCTCCTCTATGCCCCCGGTGCCGGGGAAGAGGTAGCGGCCGGACTCGTGCATGGAGATGGTCAGGACCTCCGGGTCGTCGTAGAACATCCACTGCACCCCGTCGCCGTGGTGGGCGTCGGTGTCGAGGTAGGCGACCCGGATGCCGGGCTGCTCCTTTTTGAGCCGGGCGATGGCCGCCCCCGCGTCGTTGTAGAAGCAGAAGCCGCTGGCCCGGCTCCTCATGGCGTGGTGCAGCCCGCCGGAGAGGCACAGGGCGTGCTCGGCCTCGCCGGACATCACGAGGCGGGTGGCCTCCATGACAGCCCCGACTATGTGGGCCCCGGCCTCGTGGAGGCCCGGTACGACCGGGTTGTCCGGCGTCCCGATGCCGTGCCGCTCGAGCTCCACCGAACGTTCCGCCGTCACGCCGCGGCCGGCTTCCTGCACGCACCGGACGTAACTCAGGCTGTGCACGGAGAGCAGGTCCTCCTCGCTCGCCGGCTCGGCCCCGGTGAACGAGTAGCCCTCGAAGAGCCCGAGGTCCTCGCAGAGCTCCAGCGTGAGCCGGATGCGCAGGGGGTTGAACGGGTGTCCCTCGCCGAAACCGTAGGACTCCAGCGCCCGGTCGTGGACCATAGCCGACCGCCCGCTCACGAGCGGTCACCCCCTCCCGGCGGGCGCGGCGGCCACAGGACCGGGTACCCGGCGGCCTCCAGCCGCTCCACGAGGCCCAGAGGGTTTATAGTCTCGGCCCGGAAGACGGCCACGCGGCCCCCGTCATGCTCCGGACCGGCCAGTATGCTTACCACCTTTACAGCCTCCTTGCGGAAGACTTCCACTACCTCCGAGAGGGCGTCCGGGTGTTCGGAGAGGGCGACCTCGATGCGGCTCCCCGGCTCGTAGGCCCCGACGAGCCCGACCAGAGCCCCCATCACGTCCGAGGATGTGAGGATACCTGCCAACTCTCCGGCCTCGACCACCGGCAGGCAGCCTACCCGCTCCTCGCGCATCAGCTTCGCGGCCTGCTCGATGGGGTCCTCGGGCTCCACGGTCGTGACCTCGCGGCTCATGTAGTCCACGACCCGCAGCCGCTCCAGGGCCGCCGCACGGTCCGGGTCGCCGAGAGCCGGGGTAGCGGAGCGGAGGTCCCGGTCGGAGACGATGCCTACTATCTCCCCCCCTTCGAGCACCGGCAGGTGACGGACCCTCCTCTCCCGGCAGACCGCGAGCGCCTCCGCTGCGGTAGCCTCCGGCGTCAGCGTGGCGACCTCACGGGTCATGGAGTCCTTGACCAGCAGCATTTAATGCCTTTCCAGACCCGTCTCGGGCCATCCCTGGTGCTTCTCGAACTTCTTCCCCAACAGCCTCTATTATATAGGAGCCTGCCGCGGTCAACGGGGCCAGAGGGCGAACCGTAGTATCCTTGGAGGATGACCGAGTACCTGAACGAGTACCTCGCGGACAAGGCCACCCTCCTCGTGCAGGAGAACTTCGCCGGCGTCGACGCCGAGTGGTGGTGGGAGCGCCGCCTGGGCGGCGGCATCGAGGTCTGCCAGGTGCTCGACCCGGAGCGCATGAGCCGGGAGATAGCGCAGAGGACCGGAGCGCCGGTCCCCGAAGTCCGGCGCGCGGTGGAGGAGGATCTCGGCCTCGAGGACCAGGAGCCGGTCGTGCTGACCTTCGAGCTCTCCGGAGAGACCCCGGCGGCGCAGGCCGCCCACGAGCTCAGAGATCGCTCCGGGGACTACAGGGGCCTCGCCTCCGGCGCCTACCGCCGGGTAGAGGCGTCCGTCGGGAGCTCCGGCGGAGGCTAGCCGCTAGTACCGGGGCACGTCCCCGTCAACCTCCGAGTAGGCGGAGAGGCCGCCTTCGAGGTTCGCCACGTCCCGGAAGCCGGCCTCCTGTAGCGCCCGGGTCACGTGGGCGCTGCGGACGCCGTGGTGACAGACCGCGACCGTCGGCCTCTCCGGGTCGAGCTCGCCGAAGCGCCCGGAGAGCTCTCCGAGCGGTATCGGGGTGGCCCCGGGGAGCCGGGAGAGGGCGAGCTCCCACGGCTCGCGCACGTCCAGAAGCTCCGGGCGCTCGCCGGAGTCCAGCCGCGCCTTGAGCTCCCGGGCGGTGATGCTCCGGTAGCTCACGCCGCCGCGGGTCCCTCAGTCTCCGTGCTCGTAGTCCACCACGACGCGCTCCCCGATGGTCAGCGCGTCGAGCTTCTCCACGGCGGAGAGGTGGTCCGGGTGCCCGGCGTAGGCCTTGAGGTCGTCCGCGGTCCGGAAGCGGGCGAAGAGGGCGTGGGTATAGCCGCCGGACCGCTCGCTGAAGTTCTCGCCGACCGAGAGGTCTATGACACCCGGCACGGTGTCCTTGAGGCCCGCGAGGGCGCCAAGGACACCCCGGACGTCCTCACCGGAGGCGTCGTCCCGCACGGTGAACAGCACCAGGTGGTCTATCATCGGAAGCTCCTCTTGGTCGAACGACAGCGCCCGGCGGTCGCCGCTCTCCGGGGCCGCCGGTTCCCAGCCTACTATACACACCCGGCGGTTGCGGTTCCTACGAACGGTAGCGGCGCTCGGACTCCCGTATCTCGTAGTCGTTTATGGAGGCGTCGCGGCGGCGCATCAGGCCGCTGGCGTCGAACTCCCAGTGCTCGTTGCCGTGTATGTCCCACCTGCTTGCAACGTCACGCCTTTTCGGATGTTCGCCGAGGTCCAGCTCCAGGCGCAGGGTGAGCCCGCCTCCTTCGTCGAGCTCGAAGCGGGCGCCAAGCCTGTGGTAGGCGCGCCGGACCTCCTCGGGAGAGGCGCCGAGGGTCAGGTACTCGTCCGGCTGCACAGCGTCCGGGTCCTCGTACCACTCCTCGGAGAGCAAAGACGAGCGCGCCTCCTCGATCCTCTTCGCCGCCTCCGCCTCATCCTCGGCACGGCGCATCTCGGCGGCGGCCGCATCCCGTCTCTCACCGAACTCACCGAGCATGGCGTCCAGCTCTTCGTCGGAGAGCACTCCGCGCGCGTTCTGCCGGAGGTAGCCGCGCCTCTCCTCGTCGAGCTCCGCGAGTGTCCCCGCGAGTGCCTCCCGCAAAGCGGTCCCCGAGGTGTTGGCGCGCAGCCCGGAGCGCCGGCCCTGCTGCTCGACGGCGCGGTCGAAGAGGTCGAGGAGCGCCGAGCGGGTCGCGGTACGCTCGAAGAGGGAAGTGGCCTCGTACTCTAGTGCGGCGGCCGGGTGGCTGCGGCGGTTCGGGCAGTCGGAGCCCGTCCTGGACGGGGAGTCGCAGCGGTAGTACGGGTTCGGCGGCCTGCCCTTGTGGCGGCGGGCGTAGCCAATCATGCGGCAGCCGCAGTGGGCGCAGCGCAGGGGTCCGCCCGCGAGCTCGAAGAAGCGGTCCCCCACCGGCAGCGGCGCGCGGTTGCCTTCGAGAACCCTCCGGGCGGCGTCCACCGTCCGCGGATCCAGGCCGCTACCGTCGAGGCGCACCGGGACGCCGACCCACTCCTCCGGATCCTGCGCCTCCCGAACCCTGCGGGCGTTTGAGACCTTGCGTACCCGCACGCGGCCCGACCACGCGATGCCATAGACGGCTTCGGGGTCCAGGCGGGCGGTCACGTCAGCGGGGACGCCGCCGACGCCGCGAAGCTCCGCGAAGGCGTGCGGCCGATAGACGTCGTCGAGGGCCATCTCCCTGATGGTGCGGCGGCTCCAGGCCACTCCCCCGCGTGGCGTCCTCACGCCATCTGCGTCGAGAGCCGCGGCCACGGAGCGGATAGGGTGCCCGTCGGCGAGCATCGAGAACACCCGCACGACGACGGGCATCGTCCGCGGGTCGGGCTCGTACCCGACGGCCTTGCCGTGCTCGTCACGGACGTAGGAAAACCCGTAGCGGGGCTTCGGCGACGCCCCGAGGAGCCTCCCTTCGGAGACCTTGCGGCGCGAACCCCGGCGGCTCCTCTCGGCGGTCTTGAGGGCCTCGCCCTCGGCGGTCCAGCCCTTCATGAAGCGGAGCAGCTTCCCCTCGTGACTCTCGTCGCCCCAGTCATCGAGAGCGACGTAGAGCACCCCGCTCCTTGCGGCCTCCTCGTCCAGAAGGAGCCGGTGAGCGGCCTTTCGGGCTATGCGGTCGGCGTCCTGAGCGAGCACCACGGAGACGTCTCCCGCCTCGACGAGGTCGCGCACCCGGTCCAGGCCGGGACGGTCGAGGAACATCCCGGAGTAGCCAGGGTCCTCACACTCCGCAAACACCTCGTAGCCCTCTGACCTCGCGTGGTGGCGCAGCGCGTCGAGCTGCTGCCTGAGCGAGTAGCCCTTCACCTGCTCGTCCGTGCTCACGCGGGCGTACAAAACGGCCTGCCTCGGCCCTCCAGAGTTCATCCCTCTCCTCTCTTTCGTCTCCGACCGGAGGGCCGCTGCGGCGACCCTTCAGCTCCCCCGGCTCCATCCTACTGCTCCGGCCTCATCGAGTCCGGCTTGAGGTTCAACACTTGACTCTGCGTCGGGTCGTCCGTCATCGGCCACAGGAACCATACCCCGCTGTTCATCCGCACGTCGAGAACTGTGTACGGGCTGCCGCCATACTGTTGCTCGTAGCCGTTGGCTATCACGTAGCCAACGACCCGCTCGTACATGTCGGGATCGCGGACGGCCTTCCGGGCGAAGTAGCAGTGCGGGTTGGCGGGCATCGTGTGGGCCATCTTGAAGAACTCGCTCTGACACCACGCCTCCACGTCATCCTGCGTGAGGGGCCGGTCTTCAGGGACGGTGTAGCCCTCGACCTCCTTCAGCGCAACCTT
Source organism: Rubrobacter sp. (assembly GCA_013695915.1). GTDB lineage: Bacteria > Actinomycetota > Rubrobacteria > Rubrobacterales > Rubrobacteraceae > Rubrobacter_A. Next base: position 722 of record JACCZN010000257.1, on the reverse strand, counting down.
CATTTCACGCTCGACTCGCCTGATCTCCGACTGCGCGGCTTTCTGCGTAACCGCGATCTCCGCCAACCGCTCCATGAAGTGGGTGCGCTGCCTCTCCAGGTCGGCCAGTGCCTCCTTCGTCGTCGTCTCCATGCTTCCCCTTTCGTTGGTTGGTCTTTCGTCGTCCGTGTCGAACAATGGTTCCATCAGCTCCTCCTCAGCCACTAGCTGCCACCCTGATTGCCTCGCGGGGCGAGCCGTCCCACTCAACCTCATAGCCCGCGCGTCTCAGAGCATCCACGGTCTCGCTCGCCGCGACGGTGTCGGAGTGGTAGATGAACAGGTCAGAGAGCAGGTCGTCTCCGACCTCGGTGAAGAACTCTTCTTCGTCGTACTCTTCCTCCTCGCCAGACTCTTCGTCATAACCCGTGTAGGTGATCGTCTCCCTGACCTCCTCACCGAACGCTCTCTCGTCCGACTGCGCATGCCAGAAGACGAAGCTCGCGCCCTCGCCGAGCTCCGTCGTTAGCTCGTAGTGTCCGCAGGTTCCGCAACAGGTCCAACCTCCCCCGCGCCACACCACGCCGGTCTCCTCGTGCATCCTGTCCAACGCACCGGTAATGCGCCCCCTGTCCGTCATGCGCTCCGTCGTCTTCATCGCGTTTTCCTCTCAGTATTCGCTCGGCAACAGCAGGCAGGTGCTGCTCCTGTTGTGCTCGGTGATGATCCAGACCCTCTCGCCG
>JACCZN010000248.1 GCA_013695915.1 Rubrobacter sp. | reverse complement strand
GACGAGGACGGCCACTACACCATCACGGGCCGCGTCGACGACGTGATGAACGTCTCGGGGCACAGGATCTCGACGATGGAGGTAGAGAGCGCGCTGGTCTCCCACGAGGCCGTCGCCGAGTCCGCGGTCGTGGGGCGCAACGACGAGGACAAGGGCCAGGCCATCTTCGCCTACGTCACCCTGGGTGCCGACCGGGAGGAGAGCCCAGAGCTCTCCAAGGAGCTCTCAGACCACGTGAGGAAGGTCATAGGCCCGATAGCCAAGCCGGACCAGATCGTCTTTACCGACGACCTGCCGAAGACCCGGAGCGGCAAGATCATGCGCCGCATCCTTCGCGGCGTGGCCGAGGGCGACAGCGACCTCGGGGATACCTCGACCCTCGCCGACCCGAGCGTGGTCGAGACCCTTCAGGAGCGAGCCCAGAAGCAGACCTGACCCGCGAGGCCTGCGGCACCCGGAGAGAGGGGCGGGAAGACCCGCCCCTCTCTTGGGTACAGAGGCGGCGATACACTCGGCAGGCGCCCGGAGAAAGCCCGTTATTTCGGTAACAGGATGGAAACTTTGCGGCGGCGGCCGCGTATAGAGATGTAGTAGAATATCGGTACCGAAAGTGGTAGCGAGAGAGCTTACAGACCGATAGGAGGAACCAGTGTTCTTCGGCTACATCCTCATAATGATAGTGGGTATGATCATCTCCGGCATTGCCGCCATGTGGGTGAGGCGTTCCTACTCCAAGTACTCCAAGCAGGCGAGCGCCAGCGGCATGACCGGCGCCCAGGTGGCCCGGACCATCCTGGACCGTAACGGCCTCTCCAACGTCAAGGTAGAGCCCGTGGCGGGCCAGCTCACGGACCACTACGATCCGTCGAGCAAGGTCGTGCGGCTCTCGGAGGGCAACTTCAACCAGAACTCCGTGGCGGGCGTGAGCGTCGCGGCCCACGAGGTCGGGCACGCCATCCAGGACGCTAGCGGATACCTGCCGATGAAGCTGCGCTCGGGGATCTTCCCGATAGTGAATATCAGCCAGCAGCTCTGGGTGCCGCTCTTCTTCATGGGCATCATCATGGGTGCGGGCGCCGGGCTGGGACAGTTCATGATACAGCTCGCGGTGATCGCCTTCGCCGGTGTGCTGGCCTTCCACCTGGTGACGCTTCCGGTAGAGGTCAACGCCTCCACCCGGGCCTACAGCCAGCTGACCCGGTACGGCATCCTCTCGCGCAGCGAGGCGACTGGCACCAAGCGGGTGCTCTCGGCGGCGGCCTTCACCTACATAGCAGCAGCCCTCACCGCGATACTGACCCTACTCTACCTGCTGCTCCTGAGCCGGCAGTAGAGAGCGGACCCGGGGCCGCGCCCCGGCAGAACCAGCTCTTCACGATAGCGCCCCCGCCGGAAGGTGGCGGGGGCGCTCTCTCGTCTCCGGCGCCGGAGTGCAGGTGGGTCGAAGACGTCCCCGGGAGATAGGCGGACGGCGTGCTTGCGGAGCCTCGGGAATGCTAGAATGCCGGTGTTGTGGAAGGAGTAGACCGCATAACCAAGCGCCGCCGGAAGGTGCGAAACCTGGGGGAGCCTCACCCCTGGGAGCCGCGGCACATGAAGCTGAGCGCGGTACGCTTCGCGGAGACCGTCGGGGAGCCCTGGAGTCGGCGGAACCTCGCCCTCGGGGTGGTGCAGCACCTGTGGCGTTCTCCGGTACCCTTCGTCGGGTTCTACCCTCCGGAGGGTGTGAGCGTCACCGAGCAGAGGGTCTACGTCCCGACCTCACCGCGGCACGTGGACGACACGGAGTACCTCTCTGGGGTGGAAGCGCACAAGAGGGCTTTCGCCCGGGACCTCGAAGAGACCATGCTCCCGGCCGGGAGCCTGCCCGGCTACTTCGAGGTCCCGACCGACGAGGGCTGGCAGCTGGTACTGGACCTCGTGGAGCCGAGGCTCGAGCTCTCGGACGCCTGGGAGCTCTCCTCCAGCTCCCGGCTCGACGGCGACCTCGCGCCCTTTGTCTGGGCCTACAGGAACAGCGGTTTCTGTCTCGTCACGCTCTTCGACAAGGACATCGGCGGCCTGCGGGACGACCTCCTCTTCGTGGCCAAGCGCGAGGGCGTCGAGCTGCGGTGGAGCCGGAAAGTCGCCTAGAGAGGCGTAGCGGGAGCCCGGACTGGGACCCGGGTGCTTCACAACCGTAGCGGTGGGGTATAATGCTCCGAACCAGTAGTAGCCGCCGGGTTCCGGCGGAACAGGGGACACGCCACCGGAAGAAAGGTTACCACTCTAGATGTTGGCCAGGCATGATATCGGAAGCTTCGCTGCAACCAGCGCCCCGGAGGGCTTCGATCTGGAAGATTTCGAGCAGGCCGGTCTCAGGGGCGTCGAGCGCAAGTTCACGCCGAAGGACACGATCTTCACGCCCGGTGACCCGGACGACCAGCTCTATTTCCTGGTCTCGGGCACGATACGACTCTACAAGATCTACGGTGACTACAAGGAGGCCACCACTGCTCTTCTGAAAGAGAACGGCATCTTCGGCAAGCTGAGCTTGGTCGAAGGGCGCTGGCAGGATGTGTTCGCCGAAGCGGTCACCGACGTGAGGGTGGTAAGCGTCCAGAAGTCCTCTCTGGAGTGGGCCATAAAGCGCGAGCCGGAGTTTGCGATGAAGCTCTTCTCCTCGCTCTCCGAGCGGCTGCGGCAGTCCGACGAGGTCATAGAGAGCCTGCTCCACAGGGAGGTCTCCTCGCGGCTGGCCACGCTGCTCATAAACCTCGGGGACCGTTTCGGGGAAGGTAACGGCTCGGGGCTGCTGCTGGACGTGCGGCTCACCCACCAGGACCTCGCGAACATGATCGCCTCCACCCGCGAGGCCGTCTCCAAGGTTATGAGCGAGTTCCAGCGGGAGGGCTCCATAGAGGTCCGCAACCGCAAGATAGTGATCCTGGAACGGAGCAGCCTCGCCGAGTACGCCTCCGGCCCGTCGGGGCTCGGGTACACCGGGGCCGGGTCTCTCCCCGCCAGCTAGACGGCCTCCTGCTCCCGCAGCCGGCGTTTCCGGTTCCTGCGGGCTACGACCCAGACGATGGCCGCGGCCGCCACTTCGGCCAGCGTCTGCCAGAGCCGGGAGGCGATCACCAGCGCCGCCGCTACCGGCAGCGGGAAGGCCAGGTTGGTTATGGCCGTCAGCACCACCTCCTTTACCCCGAGGCCGCTCGGGGTCACCAGGGAGAGGAACCCTACCTCCCAGGCGAAGGCGTAGCCCCCGACGAGGAGCGCGAGGTCGCCGGGCCTCACCACGGTGATAGAGGCCGCCAGAGAGGCGAAGCCGAGGCCGAGCAGGACCCAGCCCCCCAGGTAGTAGGGGATCAGGGCGAGCACCTTCCCGAAGGGTAGCGTGGTCTCCAGCGGGTCCCGGTTCGCCCTCCTGAGCGCCGCGTTCGCCAGGCGGCCGAACACGGCGGGGTGCAGGCTAAAGAGGCAGAAGGGTGCGAGCACCGCGAGCAGGAGCGCGTACTCCTCGTAGGGGAACTGCGGCCAGAAGGGCACCGAGGCCGCGGCGATGATCAGGGCGGTGAGCAGTATCAGGGCGTTCTCGTAGACGAGGCTCGCGAAGGTCGTTGCCCGCGGTATGCCGCGCTCCCGGCACATCTCCATCCTGCCGACCACCATCGCCACGCTGCCCGGCACGTAGCGGCCCAGTATGGTGGAGAACCAGATCAGCATGGACTCCGACCGGTACAGAGGGTCGCCGAAGCTCCGCATCACCAGCCGCCAGCCGCCCCACTGCTGCAGGTAGTAGAGCGAGATCAGGGCTACCGAAAGCAGCAGGTAGGGGAGGTCGAAGCGCCACTCGTACTCCTGAACCTCGGTCCAGCCGGTGTACAGCGCCCGGCCGAGGAAGACCGCGACCAGCACGACGAGTACCGGCCCGATGAGGCGCCGCGCCAGCCGCAGAGCCCGCCTCAACTGCGCAGCGCCCCGGACGCCCCGTACAATTCCAGGTGCCGCGCCGCTATACTCTCCCAGGAGAAGAGCCTCCTGGCGCGCTCCCTGCCCCGCTCCCCGAGCCTGCGGGCCTGTGCCAGGTCCCCGAGCAGCCCGAGCAGCGCCCGCGCGAGAGCCTCCGAGTCCTCCGGCGGCACCAAGAGGCCCGTCGAGCCGTCCTCCACGGCGTCCACTATGCCCCCGAGCCGGCTCGCCACCACGGGCTTGCCGTGGCTCATGGCCTCCACGAGCACCACGCCGAGGCCTTCTGTCTCGTCGCGGGCGTCCACGACCGCCGGCAGGCAGAACACGGCGCAGCGCCGGTAGAGCTCCGAGAGCCGCTCGTCGGAGACCCTGCCGGCGAGCTCCACCACGTCCCCGGCGCCGCACCTCTCTACCTCCCGCCGCACCACGGCCTCGTACTCCCCGCCACCGGCTATCACGACGCGGGCGCGGCCCCGCAGCCGCTGTGCCGCCCGCACCAGCACGGGGAAGCCCTTGCGCTCTATCATGCGCCCGACCGCGAGCACGAGGGGTAGCCCGTTGCCGTCCCCGGCGCCGTCCGGCGCGCGGTCGAGGTCCACGGCTCCCCGGGGCGGCCCGAAAGGTATGACGGCCGGTGCGACGCCGGTCAGCTCCCGGACCGTGGCGGCCGTGCTGGTGGAGTTCGCCACGGCGGCGTCGAGGTTCTTCGTCACGGCCGCGAGCACGGGCCGGTAGTAGCTCTTCCGCCGGGCGAGGGCTAACTCCGCGCCGTGGAAGGTCGCGATCAGGCGCGGGCTACCCTTCGAGGCCCAGGCGGCGGCCTGCGCCGGGAGGCCCATCGGGAGGGGCCAGTGGGAGTGGACCGCGTCGTAGCGCTCCCTGCGGGCGAGCCGGGCGGCGGCGGCGATGCCCGCGCCGACGAGCGCGAAGGCCGGGAGCGCGAGGTCTCTGCGGTCCGCCAGGTTGTTCATCGCCCCGGCCTCGTGGGTCACGACCTCGTAACTCTTCGAGAAGTACCGGTAGCGGTGGACGGGTATCCCGTGGACCGTGTGGCTCCGGAGGCCCGTGTAGGTAGGGGCCAGGACCTCGAGGTCCACGCCGGAGTCCCGCAGGACCAGCGCCAGCTCCAGGAGCCAGGGGACCTGATCGTCACCTTCTCCCCGGGGGAAGGTCGAGGTTACGAAGAGTACCTTCAAGGCGCCGGGGTGCTAGGGAGCGCCGTGGCCGTTGGAGCTCTCCCTGGCGGCCGGAAGCTCCGCCCGGCTCTCGCGGGCGATGCTGTATGGTGGTTCGGTCGTCGCGTAGCTCGTACGGGCTATGAGCTCCGCGATCAGGCCGAGGGAGACGCTCTGGAAGCCGACGATGATAAGGAGCGCGCCCAGTATCAGGAGCGGCCGGTCCCCGATGCCGTAGCCCACGAACCACAGGACGGTCAGGTACGCGCTTATGAGCGTACCGGCCGAGAAGAAGACGAGCCCCAGCCCCCCGAAGAGGTGCAGGGGCCGGCGCTGGTAGGTCCCCAGGAAGACTATGCTTATCAGGTCGAACATGCCCCGGACGTAGCGCTCCAGCCCGAACTTGGACGAGCCCCCGCCGCGTTCCCGGTGCTCGACGGCGGCCTCCCCGACCTTGAATCCCCGGTAGTGAGCCAGGACCGGTATGTAGCGGTGGAGCTCGCCGTAGAGCGTGACCTCCTCGACCACCTCCCGCCGGTAGACTTTGAGCCCGCAGTTGAAGTCGTGCAGCTTGACGCCGGTCAGCGCCTGGGTCGTGCGGTTGAAGAGCTTCGAAGGTACGCGCTTCTCCAGTGGGTCCTTGCGGTCTCTCTTCCAGCCGGAGACCAGGTCCACCTGCTCCTCGACCATGACGTTCAGGAGGCTGACTATCTCCCTCGGGTCGTCCTGGAGGTCGGCGTCCATCGTCGCCACCGCCTCGTAGCCCACCCGGGCAAAGCCTGCGGCCAGCGCCGCGCTCTTGCCGAAGTTGCGCCGGAAGCCGACGAGGTGGACCGAGGGGTCGCCCTCTGCGAGAGCCTGCAGGATAGCCCCCGTACCGTCCGTCGAACCGTCGTCCACGTATATGACCTCGTGCGGGATGCCCGAGAGCGCGGCCTGTATCTCCGCGTGGGTCCGGGCTATGCAGTCCGCCTCGTTGAAGACCGGCACCACGACGGAGACACCGTCCATGGCGCTCCGGCGCGCCACGGACGTGCGAGGACTTGAGATCTCCTGGGACATACGAGACGCAAGTATAACGCACCGCAGCCGCCGTCGGCGTCCCCTGGGGGACACCGCTCCCGGCCCCCCGGGAGGATACGTACGTCCGTATGGCGACACTCGACACTGATTAAACCATCTGGAGGCCTTGCACAAATAATGTCCTCAAACGCCTATTTCTTGTGCAGGCCGGGATTCTGCACAGAAATTCGGCTCAATGCCCAGCTCGTGGATAGCGTGGATTAGCACGCTAATGTTGTGGCAGAGCACCTTACAAAGAGCCTCGTTGATCTGGCCGGTATCGCTCTTGCTCCTCAGTGAGTCCCCGAATTTCGCCTTCATCATAGAGTAAGCGGATTCAACATTTGACCGCATGTGGTAGTGCTCCATGAAGGTCAGCCGATTGTACATGAAGTAGTAATACATGTTGGCCCATATCGGCTCCTCTTGTCTTGTGGGCTCTACGTTATTTGACTTGAAGGGGACAAACGGTGTACCGCCGGTTTGCTCTACGGCCTTGAGGTTCTTGC
>JACCZN010000222.1 GCA_013695915.1 Rubrobacter sp. | reverse complement strand
CTCGACCTTCGGGTCCACGTTCGCGTAGGTGCCGGTGGCGCCGGAGATCTTGCCGACCGCCGCGACCTCTAGCGCGTGGTCGACGCGCTCCAGGTTCCGCTCCATCTCGAAGGCCCACACGGCCATCTTGTGCCCGAGCGTGGTCGGCTCGGCGTGGACCCCGTGGGTCCGGCCGACCATCACCGTATCCCGGTGCAGGAGCGCGAGGTTCGAGAGGAGTAGCGCGAGTTCCCGGGTCTCCGCCCGGATCAAGCCCAGAGCCTCCTTTAGCTGTACCGCCCCGGCCGTGTCGAGCACGTCGCTGCTCGTGAGGCCGAAGTGGAAGTGACGGGCCGAATCCCCCGCCCGCTCGGAGACGGCGGAGACGAAGGCTATGACGTCGTGCTGGGTCTCCTCCTCTATCTCCTTTATACGCTCGACGGAGAAGTCCGCCCTCGCCACGAGCTCCTCGACCTCCTCGGAGGGGATCTCGCCGAGCTCCGCGCGGGCCCGGCAGACGGCCAGCTCGACGCGCAGCCAGTAGCGGAACTTCGCCTCCTCCTCCCAGACGGCGGCCATCTCGGGGAGGCTGTAACGCTCTATCATTCGGCCTCCCCGAGCCGGTTCGAGGCTTCGGGTACGGCAGCGGCTCCCAATGATAGCGTCAAATGTCCTCCAACTCCATGGCTTCGAGGGCTATGTCCGTGCGGTACTGCATGCCGGGGAAGTGTATCCGTTCGACGGCGGCGTAGGCCCGCGCGCGGGCCTCGATAACGGAGACCCCGGTCCCCACGACGTTCAGGACCCGGCCCCCGGCGGTCTGGAGGTTCCCGTCCACCCCGAGCTGGGTGGCGGCGTGGTAGATATAGACGCCGGGCGGTATCTCGTCGAGGCCCGAGATCTCGTCTCCCGAGGAAGAGGTCTCCGGGTAGCCTTCGGAGGCGATCACGACGCAGACCGCCTTCTCGGCGGACCAGGCTATCTCGCGCCCGACCAGGTTCTCCTCGCCGCAGGCCAGGATCAGCTCCAGGAGGTCCGTGCCCATCCGGGGCAGGAGGACCTGCGTCTCCGGGTCCCCGAAGCGGCAGTTGAACTCCAGCGCCTTCGGCCCCTCGTCGGTGACCATCACCCCGGCGTAGAGGAGCCCGGAGTACGTCGCCCCTATGAGGGACATCTGGCGCAGGACGGGGCGTATGATCTCCTCCAGCACGGCCGCGTAGGTCTGGGGCTCCATCCAGCCTATCGGGGAGTACGCCCCCATACCGCCCGTGTTCGGCCCCCGGTCGTCGTCGTAGATGGGCTTGTAGTCCTGAGCCGGGAGGAACGGCAGGATGTCCACGCCGTCCGTGATCACGAAGACCGATGCCTCGCGGCCCTCGATGTGCTCCTCTATCAGGATACGCTCCCCGGCAGCCCCGAACCGCCCGGAGAACGCCTCCCTCACGGCCTCCTCGGCCTCGTCCTGCGAGCGGGCCACGGTAACGCCCTTGCCTGCGGCGGAGCCGTCGATCTTCACGACCACCGGGTACTCGGACCGCGCCCGCAGGTGGGCCAGCGCCGCCTCCTGCCGGTCGAAGGCGGTGAAGGGTGCCGTGGGCACGCCCGCGTTGCGCATCACCTCCTTGGCGAAGACCTTTGAGCCTTCTATCCGGGCCGCGGGGCGGGATGGTCCGAACACCTTCAGCCCCGCCTCCCAGAAACACTCCGAGATCCCCCCTACCAGCGGGGCCTCGGGGCCGACGACCGTCATGTCTATCTGGTTCTCCAGGGCGAAGTCCCGGAGGCCGATGAGGTCGTCGGCGGGGATATCCACGGTGGTTGCGATACCGGCTATCCCCGGGTTGCCGGGGGCCGCGAAGAGCTCCGGCTCCCGGGGACTTCCGGCCAGGGCCTCGACCAGCGCGTGCTCGCGACCTCCACCACCGACCACCAGCACGCGCAACTCCTAGACCCCGACCTTCTCCACTATGGCCTGGTCGCGCTCGGGGCCGACGCTGATCATGCACAGGGGTGCCCCGAGCTCCGTCTCTATAAAGCCGACGAAGTCCTGCGCCTCTTCGGGGAGGTCGCCCCGCATCCGGCACTCGGAGATGTCGTCGCCCCAGCCCGGCAGCGACTTGTAGACGGGGGTCACGCGCCCTAGGTCGTCGAGGCCCATCGGGAACTGGTCGAGCGTCGCGCCGTCTATCTCGTAGCCGACGCAGACCTTTATCTCCTCGACCGCGGAGAGCACGTCGAGCTTGGTTACCGCGACCTGGGTAACGCCGTTCAGCGCCGCCATCTGCTTGGTGGCGACGAGGTCCAACCACCCGCACCGCCGGGCCCGGCCCGTGGTGGACCCGAACTCGTGCCCGGCCGCCGCCAGGATCTCCCCGGCCTCGTCGAAGAGCTCCGTGGGGAAGGGGCCGTCACCGACGCGGGTGGTGTACGCCTTGGTGACCCCTATGACATCGCTTATCCCCTGCGGCGGTATCCCGGCCCCGACGCACACCCCGCCCACGGACGGGTTCGAGGAGGTGACGTAGGGGTAGGTGCCGTGGTCCACGTCCAGGAGCGTCGCCTGGGCCCCCTCGAACAGTACCGGCTCGCCCTCGCCGAGGGCCTCCCGCAGCAGGACGCCCGTGTCCTCGACCATCGGCGCGAGCAGGTCCCGGAAGGAGACGAGCCAGCCGAGGAGATCCTCGAGGCTGTGGGGCTCCTCACCGTAGATGTTCTGGAAGACGGCGTTCTTCTCCACGAGCGCCTTCTCCAGCTTGTGCCGCAGCACGTCCTCGTCGAAGACGTCCTGAACCCGGATGCCGACCCGGCCCGCCTTGTCCTCGTAGCAGGGCCCTATGCCCCGGTTCGTGGTCCCGAGCCTGGCCTTGCCCAGAGACTCCTCGCGGTGGGTATCGAGGGCTATGTGGTAAGGCATGATCAGGTGCGCCCGACCGTCAACCTTTAGCTGCTGGCGGACCTCGCCGAAGCCGCGCTTCTCGAGCGCCTCTATCTCCTCCCGGAGCACCTCCGGGTTGACCACGACACCGTTTCCTATGGTGCAGGTGACGCCTTCTCTCAGGACACCGGAGGGCAGCAGGTGAAGGACGAACTCTTCCTCACCGACCCTCACCGTGTGACCGGCATTGTTACCGCCGGAGTATCGAGATACATACCGGGCATCCGCCGCTAGAGCATCGCAGACCCGGCCCTTGCCTTCGTCTCCCCAGGCCAACCCGAGGACTACTGTGGCAGTCAATGTCTCGCCCCTCTCAGACTCGGCCCCGGCGGGTCCCGTCGCGGGTCGCCGCCGGAGAATCATGATGCTTGTCGTGTCCGGGTAGGCAGAACCGGCAGCTTCCACGGACCGTCCGCCTCGTAGACACGCAGCGCTTCATTACCGCCGCAATTTAGCACACAAGCATGGACTTTTGAAATCCATGCTCCGGGATTCCCCGGGCGGTCCGGGAGGGGACGCCGGGCTACCGGCCCGCTACTCGAACATGACGACGGGCTCCTCGTAGTAGCGGACCCTGCTCCTCTCCCAGTAGCTCCTGACGTGCTCCTCGAGCTCCCCGTTCCGCGCGGCGACCTCCGAGTCCATCATCTTCTCCAGCGGGAAACGGACCCCGAGCACTCGGCTCTGCACCCGGAAGCGCGTGATACCGGCCGGAAGCTCTCCGCCCCGGTTCACCACCTCGACGAGCTCCCCCACCGTGAAGTCCCGGTAGGAGACCAGCTCCTCCCCGCCGGGCGAGAGCTCCACCGGCTCCCCGGGCGCGACCCGCCGCACCTCTTCCGGGAACACGCCCTGCACCTCCCACAGCGCCCGGACCTCCGGCAGGAGACCCGGCTCCCGCGCCCTCACGAAAGCCTCCTCTCCGGCGGCCGCTACCCGGGCGAGATACGGACCCTCCCCGCTCCCGGAGACCTCGACGCTCTCCAGAGACCGCAGGGCCGGGAGTACATCGCCGCCCCGCAACAGGTGGTTCCAGCTCTCCACAAGCTCCGGCGGCTCCACCACCTGGGTCATGACCAGCCTGCAGCCGAGCTGGTGCAGGGCGCCGACCCGGTGAGCCCCGTCGAGGACCAGGTAACGGTCGCCGTGGGGCGTCACGATCACGGGGTGGCTCTGTACGCCCTCCTCCTCCATGGCGTCGCGCAACCGGCGCAGACGTGCCGGGTCGCGAGCCTCGTGCAGGAGGAGCCTCTCGCTCTCTACCAGGCGGAGCTCTCTAAGGGCTTCTAACAAGGGGTTCCGAGGAGTTTCCGGGCTCGCGGGAGAGCCTGGGTACCGGGCAGCGGCGCGGCTAGGAGTCGCCCCCCATCCTATCCCAGATAAGGTCCAGGAGGAGAAAGCCGCCGAAAAAGAAAACGGCGATCACGGTCATGAAACCCACGATACCGAGGAGTAGAAAGATAGTATCCAAAAGCCTGAAGCCCTTCCGCCGTGTCTCGCCCTGCCGGAGTCGGGACGGCCGGATTTGAACCGGCGACCACTCGGCCCCCAGCCGAGTGCGCTACCAGACTGCGCCACGTCCCGACGCTCTGCCTACGACATTATAGTACCAGATGGGACCTGCCACCACGCCCGCGGGCACCGCAGCGAGGAGCACCGGGGGCCTCTGCGGTGCGGGGTTCCGTGGTCCGGGGTCTCCGGTGGTTGCGTGCTACTATAATCCAGGCATGGAGCGAGCGGCTACGTACATCCGGACGGACACGGAGGGTGAGTTACCGGGCGCGGAGCAGCAGCGGGCGGCGCTCGCGGCTTACGCGGAGGACCGGGGCTACGAGGTAGTAGCCGGGTACGAGGACCTCGACGCCCCCGGCGTACTGCTCTACCACCGGCCGGGTATAAAAGAGGCGATAGAGAACATAAAGGAAGAGGAGGAGTGGGAGGTGCTCCTGGTTGCGCACCCGCGGGCGGTATCCGACGACGCTTCCGCGGTCCACGAGCTGGTCCACAAGTTCTCCCTGTACAACAACCGGCTGGAGTGTCCCGCCCGCAGTTGGGAAGAGTTTCTGGCGGATATGAAAGCGTACCGTCGCCAGATGGCCCGGCGCTGACACCGGAAGACCGGGGCACCTCGGGACCCATGAGGTACGAGCCTCTCTCGTGCGGCAAGAGCTGATGGAGTTGCTGTTCGTGATCGCGGGTATAGCGGGGCTCCTGGTCTCGGTCGCAGGCATCTCACTCGGGGGGTATCTGGCGACCAACCGCCAGATGCGCTGGCCGGGCCTGCTCTTCGTGCTGCTCTGGGTACCCGTCGGCGTCGCGGCGGCCGGTCTGCTGGCCGCGGATCCCGTGATGGCGGTCGTCGGCGGGGTATGCTTCGCGGTGGCTGCGGTGGCGTACGGCATGGACTACAGGGAGAAAAAGTCCGGCCGGGTGCGCAGGAGCCCGAAGGAGGAGCGCCCGGAGGAAGATGCGGTGGCGGACGGGGACACCGGGGAGGTCGTAAGAGAAGAGCAGGGACCGGGCTCTTGAGGGACCGTCCGGGGCTGAGAGCAGGCCGAGCGTAGGGAGCCCATCTAGGTTATTTTGTGAGCGTCTCGCGGACCGGACCGAGAAAGGAAGCCCAGTGTCTCTCCTACGTACGATACTAGCTCTGATCATACTCGTCATCCTGGCCCACACGGCGCTCGTGTACCTGGACTTCGGTCCGGAGAGGCACGCCGTGATAGAGGCGGTCTACGGTCTCAGCCAGCTCCTGCAGGTACCGGCGAACCTCCTCCTGCCGGGTAGAGACTTCTACACCACGGCGCTCGCCGCTGCTGGCGGGTACTTCGTGGTCTACGTGCTCCTCGGGGTAGGGAGGAGAGCCTGAGCACCCGGTAGCGGGGAGCCGGAACGGTCTCACGCACGGGAAGACGCCGGTTGTGTGACCGGTTACGCGGGACGGATCGAATTTGCCTATACTCACGGGCTCGGTTGGCTTTCCCGGCTGCCACAGAGACCAATGCACCTACCCGCGGAGGGGCCGTGATTGAGTTCAGGGAAGTAAGCAAGGTATACGCCGGATCCGGGGAGCCGGTGGTAAAGGACCTGTCTTTCGAGGTGCCGGAGGGTGAGATCTGCGTCCTGGTCGGCCCGTCGGGGTGCGGGAAGACGACCACGATGCGCATGATAAACCGGCTAGTGGAGCTGACCTCGGGCGACATCCTGCTCGGGGGCGACTCGGTGACAAAGATAAGCGCCACCCGGCTCCGGCGGGAGATCGGGTACGCCATCCAGGGCATCGGGCTCTTCCCCCACCGCACGATAGTAGACAACATAGGCACCGTCCCCCGGCTCCTGGGCTGGGACAGAGGGCGGGTCCGTATGCGGGCCGACGAGCTGCTAGACCTCGTGGGCCTGGAGCCGGGGCAGTACCGGGACCGGTACCCGGCGGAGCTCTCCGGCGGCCAGCAGCAGCGGGTCGGTGTGGCGCGGGCGATGGCCGCAGACCCGCCGGTGATGTTGATGGACGAGCCCTTCGGGGCCGTGGACCCTATCACCCGCACCCGCCTGCAGGACGAGTTCCTGAGGATCCAGCAGGGCATAAACAAGACCATCGTCTTCGTCACCCACGACATAGACGAGGCGATAAAGATGGGCGACAGGATCGCCATCCTCGAGGCGGGCGGCGTCCTGGCCCAGTACGACACACCGGGCAAGGTGCTCTCCGAGCCCGCCTCGGAGTTCGTGGCCTCGTTTGTCGGGGCCGACCGGGTCCTGAAGCACCTCTCCCTCGTGCGGGTCGGGGACGTGGAGCTCGACCCGGCCAACGGCGACGCCGGCAGCCTCCCCAGGTTGGGCGAGGACGTCTCCCTGAGAGATGCGCTCTCGGAGCTTATCGGGGCCGGGGCGGAGAGGGCGCTCGTGATCTCCGGCGGGGACGAGGTGCGGGGGGAGATCACGCTGGACGGCATCCGGCAGCTCAACCGGAGGAGCGGTGGATAGCGGGTTCTCTCTGGCCCTGCAGGGACGTCCACCGGTGGACTTCGACTGGATACTCAGGAACCTCTCTGGCGACATCATCCCGGCCTTCCTCGAGCACCTGTACCTCTCGCTGGTGCCGGTGGCGGTGGCGCTCGCCATCTCGCTCCCCCTCGGCATCCTGGCGCACCGGCACCGGGTGATCTACCCTCCCGTCACCGCCGTCGCCGGGGTGCTGTACACGATCCCGAGCCTGGCCTTTTTCGTGATGCTGATCCCGATAATGGGCATCGGACAGGCGCCGGTGCTCGTGGCGCTCACGGCCTACTCCTTGCTGGTCCTGATCCGGAACGTGGTCACGGGCCTGGACTCGGTGCCCGCCGAGACCCAGGACGCCGCCCGCGGCATGGGGCTCACGGACCGGCAGATACTCTTCGGGGTCGAGCTACCGCTGGCCCTGCCGGTGATCGTGGCCGGCATCCGCATCTCTACCGTGACGGCTGTAGGGATCGCGACCATCGCGGACTTCGTCGGCGGCGGGGGGCTGGGCAGCCTGATCTTCGACGGCATAGGCCAGCAGTTCCTGACCGCGATACTCGTCGGCTCGCTCTTGGCGGTCGCTATAGCGGTCTCCGCCGACCTGGGCCTGACCTGGCTGGAGGGCCGCCTGAGGCCCTGGGCCCGGCGGGCCGGGGGTGCTGCGTAGCATGTTCGGCGAGATCCTGGAGGCGATGCAGCGCCCGGATTGGTCGGGGGCGGTCTACCGGCACGTGGAGCTCTCCGCGGTCGCGCTGGTGGCGGGAATCCTCGTCTCCGTGCCGCTGGCGGTAGCCGTCAGCCGCTCGCCGGGGGCGGCGCTCGCCGCGATAAACGTCACGAACCTCGGGCGGGGCATCCCGGACCTCGCCCTCCTGGCGCTGGGGCTGGTGATCTTCGGCATAGGCTACACGCCGGCGGTCGTGGCGCTCTTTCTGCTCTCCATACCCCCGATCCTCATAAACACCATCACGGGCCTCAACCAGGCGGACCCGAGGGTAGTAGACTCCGCCCGCGGCATGGGCCTCTCCGAGCGCCAGATCCTGGCCTCCGTCCGGATGCCGCTCGCCGCGCCCGTGATCTTCGCCGGCATCCGGACCTCGGCGGTGCAGGTAGTGGCGGGCGCGACGCTCGCCACGTTTATCGGGGGTGGCGGTCTGGGCGACTTTATCGTGGAGGGCTTCGCCGGGTTCGAGTTCCCGACCATGCTGGCCGGGGCCATCCCGGTGGCTATACTGGCGATAGGGACCGAGTTCACCTTCGGCGGGCTCGAAAGGATAGCCACCCCGAAGGGGCTGGTGGTAGCGTGAGATTATCTCGTACCACCCGCCCGATACACTGGACTACCAAGCACATCCGCCACCGTCCAAATCGAACCAGTCAGGCTCGCAGCCATCGCCGGTGTGCGCTGCGCATAGCATCT